>JAGVZL010000034.1 GCA_018302505.1 Candidatus Woesearchaeota archaeon
TACATTGTCAAATATCTTAACATTTGAAAGATCAAACAGCTCAGATCCTCTGCAGGATAATACAGGATTTAGCTTGTTATTCCAGCATATAGATGATGCAGGAGAAGTTGAAAATATCTCAATGATATCTTCTATATTTACAGATGTTTCTAATGGCTCTGAAAGATCTGCTTTATCCTTCTACACAGGCTATGGAGACGGCAATGGAATAATCAGTAATTTATCTTCATCAGAAGCCTTAAGGATTAATGCAAATTTATCAACCACTATATTTGGAGACTTGGCTGTTTTAGGAAATTCTTATCTAGGAACATTAACATTTACAGACAACGGCACATTCCCTGATTCTATCTTAACTGACTTTATTTATCCTGAATCTTCTGTAGACACTTCAATAGAAAATTTAACTGTATTAAGAGATGTTCATATTCTTGGCAGTTTGTATGGCGGCTCTCCTTTGAACGTTGATAGTTTGGCTCACTTTACTTCAAATGTCACTTTCGCAGATAACTTCACAGTTGATGGAAGTACTTTCTACGTAGACGCATCTAATAATAGGATTGGGATAGGAACAACAACTCCTCAAGCAATGTTGGAAATCAGTAACAGCTCAGCTCTTTCAGTTCCGTGGCTCAATATAACTTCAGGAGGCACAGATGCTAAGTTCATCATAGACACAACAGCAGGCAACGTCGGCATCGGCACGGCAACGCCAACCGGAGATACCCAAAAGGTTTTAGATATTGTTGGCTCAACATCTTCAGGCGCAGGGGTTTTCTTGCACGATAGCACATCGGGTGGTGCAAGTTCAGACGGCGGAACACTTCAGTTTGCCAACGGAGTTACCTATCTCTACAATCGGGAAAATAACGATATAAGGTTCGGCACAAACGACAGTGAAACAATGAGGATAGACAGCGCAGGCAACGTCGGCATCGGCGACACAACCCCTTCGGCTAGATTAGATGTTTCATCAAGTGCCGCTACATATGTTGCAAGACTCATCAATACACAGACTGGAGGTAATAGTGCCGGAGTGTTAATACAAGGTGGCACAAATGCCGGCAATGAGGCGTTAAACGTTAAAACTTCTGCCGCGGGACAATTATTTCTTGTTGATGCAAACGGTGAAACCTATGTAAACACAGCAACAGATAGTGGAGCATATAATCTGCAAGTAGCTGGAAATATTTGTGAAACAGACACCTCAGTATCAGCATGTTCATCAGACGCGAGATTAAAAGAAAATATCCGGCCTTTAAACTCTGGATTAAACTTAATTTTAAGCTTGGAGCCAAAAACATTCAATTTCATAGGAGATTCAAAAACACACGCAGGTTTAATAGCTCAAGATGTCCAGGCAAATCCATTAACAAGTAATTGGATTCAACAGCACGATAGCGATATTTACCTGACTTGGGATGATAGTGATTACTTAAAATTCAGCATGATTAAAGCAATTCAGGAGCAGCAAGAAATCATTAAATCTCAAGAAAAGCGCATAAGGGCACTTGAAGAGGCACAACGCTAAAATACAGCTAAAAAACAAAATCTCGGCATCTCACCTTTCACAAGTTGAATAAATTCAACTGTGCCCCATTGACAAGTCAATTAGGGCTTAGAAACTCAGACACAACAACCCTCCAAACCCTCTTCCTCAGCCTCTCCAGCCCAAATCCCATCAAAATCTTAGCCAAACTAGGTTGGCGAATAGCTAGCCATTTTCGGTTGTTCTGTCAGCCATTTTAAGTTGTTTTTGCTCAAGATTTTTTCTAAAAGTTTGTCTCAGTTAATTATTTAAACCAACACTAACTAAAAGACTAACAAGATGAAACTCTACATTGAAACTTCAGTTCCAAACTTTTTATTCAGTGCTCAGGAGTCGATAGAAAGGCAAGATATAACTAAGAGGTTTTTCGAAAACATTGTCCAAAAACATGAATGTTTTGTTTCAGATATTTATATCTTAGAAGCAGAAGATGCTCCAGAAGAAAAGAAAAAGCAATTACTATCGATCATAACAAGATACAAATTAAAAGTGCTAGAGAAAACCAATAAAGTAGAAAAATTAGCAAAAAGATACCAAGAAGAATTAGATTTCCCAGAAAGATACTTTAATGATTTGTTGCATATTGCAACAGCAACAATCTATAACATGGATGTGATAGTAAGCTGGAATTTAACTCACATCGTAAAACTAAAAACAATGCTTACAGTAGAAGAAGTCAACAAAAGACTTAAATATATTGTCCCGCATATATGTACACCAGAGGAGGTTTAAAAAATGTTTCATGAAAAGTTAAAAACAGAACCAGAACCACTAAAGGAAATTCACAAAATTAGAGAGAGATTGTCAAAGTTACCAAAAGACGAAATTGAAAGAAGATTAACTAGTATTAGAAAAAGATACAAAAGAATATTGGTTTCTAGTTAGCCAATCCAGCATCTCACTTCTCATCTTTCTTTTTAGAAAAAAAGAAACCTGAGTATCAAAGAAAAACCTTCACGCTTTTAATAAAAGCAATCCCGGAGCAGCAGGAGCAAATAGAGCAGCTAAGAGCAGAAGTAAAACCCCTCAAACCTCAAAATCCAGCCTCCCCAGCCCAAATCCCCACAAAATCTTAGTAATTTCAGTCATCTCGATTACTAGTAATTTCAGTCATTTTTCTTAGTAATCTTAGTCAGCTTTTTCAGCAAAATCCAGCGATTTTTCAAGACGAAACTCGGGAGATGAATTTTCGAGACATACATCAAAAAAGTAACAACAAAAAACAGCAAATTTATTAAAGAAAACAATCTTGCAAATAAAGATGAGAGAAGAAGTCAAAGAATGGATGAAACAATCGAACAAAGACTTGAGGGCGGCAAAGCACGACATAAAGAGCAAAGATTATTTTTCTGCAGTCTTCTGGTGTCAGCAGTCAGTAGAAAAAGCATTTAAAGCATTACTAATAAAAAACACAGAAAATTTCCCAAAAATTCATGACTTGTCAAGGTTAGCAGATCTTAACAATGCACCAGCGGAAATAAAAGAAAGGTGCACAAAGATAGATCCTACATATCTTGCATCCAGATACCCAGACTGGTCAAAAAAGTTTTCTAAAAAGGATGCTGAAGAAATTATTAAAGAAGGAAGTGAGGTTTTAAAATGGATAAAAAAAAATCTAAATTAATTAAACAATTAAAAGGATTCAAAATAAAAAACAATATAGAGAAGATGTATTTATTCGGTTCCATGGCCTCAGGAAAAACACACAAATACAGCGATGTAGATTTGATTATTGTATCAAAAAGATTTAAAAGAAAAGGAATTTTAAAAAGATCTCCGCCATTGCGTATGAAATGGAACTTAGAATATCCAGTGGATATGCTTTGCTACACTCCAGAAGAATTCAACAAATTAAAAAATCAGATTACCATAGTCAGGGAAGCTGTAAGGAACGGTATCGAAATTTAGCTATAATATCGGCATCGGCACAGCAGCAGGAGCAAATAGAACAATTAAGAAAGGAAGTAGCGACTCTCAAACCCCAAAACTCATCAAAATTCTTAGTAATATCCATAACCTATATTACTAGTAATCCTCATGACTTTTTCTAGTAATATTCATGATCTAATTTCTCATTTTGCTCAAGATTTTTCTAAAAGCTTTGATCACCAATAATTATTTAAACATAATAATTAATATAACAACAATGATGTCAGTAAAGGAAGAAACAGAGAAAATAATTAAAAATTGGTTGGAGCAAGCAGAATCAGATTTAGAAAGTGCAGAGTATAATTTAAAAGGAAAGAGATTTGATGTCACTGCTTATCTTTCCCAACAATCATCAGAAAAAGCTTTAAAAGCACTTTACATAAAAATCCACAATAAATTATGGAAGACTCATGACTTAATAAAATTAGCAGAGTTAATCAAAGCCCCGGAAAATATAATAAAAATTTGCAATGAATTAAATCCAATTTATGCTGAAGATCGTTATCCGGATTTCTCAGATACCATCCCTGCTAAAAAATTTACAGAGAAAGAAGTAAGGGATTTCCTAAACAAATCTAAGGAGGTAGTCAAATGGACAAAAGAAAATCTGAACTCATCAAAAAGCTCAAAGAATTCAAAAAAGAAAACGAAATCCAAAAAATGATTTTCTTTGGAAGCAGAACAAGTAACAATTATAATATATATAGTGATATTGACCTTGTTATAGTATCTCCAAAATTTCAAAAACTAAAATCATTCCAGAGACCAACAACGATTAGACGGAAATGGAATTTAAAATATTCTGTAGATATGCTTTGCTATACTCCTGAAGAATTTGAAAGGAAAAAAAGAACGCCTTCTATAGTAAAAGAAGCGGTGGAAACAGGCATAGAAATATAACTCCCAATATAACATCGCATCCCAATCCTTAATCAAGCTCAACCTCGGCATCAGCACAGTAACAAGTTCAAATAGAGCAGCTAAGAGCAAAAGTAGCAGCCCTCAAACCCCAAACCTCAGCCTCCCCAGCCCAATCCCAATCAAAATCTTAGCCAAATCAGGTTGGCAGATGGCTAGCCATTTTTGGTTGCTTTTATTAGCCAAATTCAGTGTTATTCCAAAACCAATTTTACTATTAATCTTGGAAGATTCTAGTAATATTTACGACTTGCTTCATCATCATCTTTTTTCATTTTTGAATAAAATCCAGACATTTAGCATTAAAACTTCAATTATTAAATTAACCTTTCAGTTTTAAGAAACTTGAAATATTTTACATAATTTCCGCAACAATATATTAATTAAAATGTCTATAATTCATTTTGAACTTACTTTTCCTAAAAGTAAGAATTTAAATAATTCAAAGGAAAATAAAGAAAGGATGGAAAATTATAAAGTATACAGAACTCTGATTTTTGATAAAAAGCTTGAAGATTTTTCAGAAGAATTCAAAAAACAAATTGATGGATTTGAAACTCAACTATCCAAAATACCATATGTTGGAAAACCACTTGGAGTAAGATGGTTTAGAGAAAAGAAATTAGGTAAATATAGAATGTATTACTTAATCTATGAAGACCTAATGGCTGTGTACATCATAACATTAAGTACCAAAAAAAATCAGCAAAAAATTATAAACACCATCAGGCATTTCTTAGACAACTATAGAAAAGAAATAGAAAAACTTGCTACTTAACTCTCTTCACTCTGCCTTCTTTTATATCCTTTAAACCTTGGACCAATTCATTCAATAATTCCTCATCTACCTCAGCTTTTCTCTTTAACTTTTCATATTCCATTTTAGGTATTTCAATCATTTCTTGCATGCAGTATAATTAACAATTAAAGTTTATATAACTTTCGTCTCATCTCTTTTAACTAAAGAGAATCATATCCAAGAGAAAAATATCATACAACATAAAACCAAATAGTAGAGCTAAGAGCCCCAGATGTAGAAGCCCTCAAAACCCCAGCCTCCCCAGCCCAAATCCCCACAAAATCTTAGTAATATCCATCATCTCAATTACTAGTAATTTCAGTCATCTAACTCAACATCCAGCCAACGAATTCTACTAGTAATTTTCATCATCTATTCCCCATCATAATAATTCTTAAATAATTCAAAAACAATCTTATAAATATATCCAAAAATAAAGATTCAAAAAACAAAGAAAGCAAATTAGTTGTCTTCCAAGATAAAAAAATAAGGAGAACATGGCACAATAATGAATGGTATTTCTCAATAATTGACATAATCTTTGCTCTGACAGAAAGCTCTATTCCAAGAAGATATTGGTCAGACTTAAAAAGAAAGTTAGAAGAGGAAGGTTTTGAAGTGTACGAAAAAATCGTACAGTTGAAATTACAAGCAGAAGATAGTAAATCAAGAGAAACAGACTGTGCAAACACAAAAAATATGCTTAGAATTATCCAGTCAATTCCATCTAAAAAAGCAGAACCATTCAAGCAATGGCTAGCACCAGGTTGGCTATGAAAGAGTACAGGAAATAGAAAACCCAATACCCCAATTAACGCTCTACGCCTTAGTCTTGGCATCTAAAACAAAGCTGCCTTTAACAATATTCAAATGTGCTTGGTTTGATAAAAATAGCTATTCTGAGTTCTTTCCATTTCATGTAATAAAGATGAAATAGATATTCAACATTAACCATTTTTATAAATCTTAAAATCTTATAAATATATATGGAATTAAAAGACAATATCCTAAAATTAGATAAAGAACTAAATGAATTAGATAAATTCGTAATAAAATTCAAAAAAATAATTGAAAAATATACAGATTATGTTATAATAAGTGGATATGTATCAATACTTTTAGGGAGGGCTAGAGCTACAGAGGATATAGATATTTTCATAAAAGAATTAAACAGAAAAACATTAAATGAATTATACAAGGAATTAAAAAAAACTAATTTTTGGTGCTTAAATACAGAAGATGAAGAAGAAATCTATAATTACTTAAAAGATGGTTTAGGGGTAAGATTTGCAAAAAGCAAAGAAACAATTCCAAATATGGAAGTAAAATTCGCATTAAAACCCTTACAAAAAGAATCTTTTAATGATAGAATCCTAATAGTAATGGGAAAAGAAGAATTAAAAATATCTTCTTTAGAAAGACAAATAGCTTTCAAAAAATATTATTTAAAGTCAGATAAAGATATTGAAGATGCAAAACATATAGAAAGGTTATTTAATGAGAAAATAGATTATAATAAAGTAAAACTATATAAAAAATTAATAGAAAATGAAACCAGGTAAAACAAACAAGGAAGACAGGTTAAATTTTGTAGAGTATTGGGCAGATTTCGTTAAAAATAATCCTGAGAAAGTATGGAGCAGACAACAAAATATCTTAATCAATTCTCAAATAAAAAATGCTAGAGGATCAAAATTATCCAAAGAAGACTATTTGAGTATCAAGCAAAAATAATTTTATTCTTTTTGTAAATTTCGACCATAAGCTTACAAGCAAAATTTTTATTAAAAACATAAGCTTTATAAGTATATATATTAAATATCTTTTGTATATACATGAAAAAACGTAGTTTTGATGCTCAATTAAGGAAGGTAGGTAATTCTTATGTAGTCACAATCCCATCTAAAATTATTAAAAGATTTAAAATAAAAGAAAAAAAATTTTTAACAGTTACTATAGAAGATGAAGAATAAAATGATAATAGGAGCAAGTATAGCATTTTTACTAGTTCTAACGTTAGTTTTTCCTAAAAGCTTATCCATAGATGGAGGATCCTCAGATTATTCAGTGAGAATCTCATTAGGTTCTATAGCATCAAACACTTCAACAAGTTCTTACAATGCAGAAATTCACTCAAATCAATTTTCAGCAAATTTAACATCTGGAAATTTTCAGGGGGGTCGTTTATCCATACTACAATACAATATTCAACCTAGGCAACCTGAATTAAACCTGCCAAGAAATGATACATATACAACAAACAATGAAATAAATCTATCATGGTCCAATACCACAGATCCTAATCAACATATTGACTTTGATGAAATAACCTATATTCTGGAAGTTTATAACGACTCAGCATTAACAGAGATTTATTATAGTAATGAGTCGATAATAGAAACAGCAAATACAACAGAAGAAATATTATCTATACTGGAGAGTAATATAATCCTATATTGGCAGATAATAGCAACAGATGGTAATCTTAACTCCACAGCTTCAGAGGTTAGGGTAGTAACAAAAGATGCGATAGCCCCAACATCTTTTAATTTATTATCTCCGGCAAATAATACAGAAACAACAGATAACACCCCTTCATTTGAATGGGAAGCTACAACAGAATCAAATTTAGATAATTATACATTAGAATTTTCAACATCCTCAGTATACGTAAATCCAAATTATACACAATACTCAACAACAAATTCATTTTCCAACTGGACAACTCAATTAGCAGCAGCAACTTATTATTGGAAAGTAATCGCTTATGATAAAGCAGGATCTTCAAATGAATCCACAGAACAAAGAGCAATAACAATTACAGCAGTAACAGAAACAGTTACAACAACAGTTTCAACAGGTGAATCAGTAACAAGATCCGGAGGAGTAAAGCAAAAACCATTTAATTTAGATATTATAGCGCCTCCAACAGTAACTATTTACTCAGAAGATTCAGTCATAGTTCCATTAATAGTCACAAACCCTGCAAATGAAATAATATTAAGAGGAATTAATCTAAACGTAACATCAGAATCAGAAGATGTAGCTCCTGCTTTAGGGACAACTTATATCCAAGAATTAAGACCAAAAGAGCAAAGACAGGTTCCTCTAACTATCGTTACACACACAAACCCAGGAACCTACGGAATAACTATAACAGCGAATGTTGTAAACCCTGAGTTTTCAGATTCAGTTAAAATTTTCGCGAATTTAATAGAAAGCGATGAAGACAAGTCAGAAATTCAGTCAGAAAAACAGTTAATATTCGCACAGGATTTATTCAATGCTAATCCTGGATGTGT
>JAGVZL010000035.1 GCA_018302505.1 Candidatus Woesearchaeota archaeon
ATTTGTATCCGCTCCGGATTATTTAGCTGGACTATGTGATTTAACAGGGGAATTAATGAGAAAGGCAAATTATTTTGCTATAAATAAACAATCAAAAGATGCATTAAGGATTAAAGATTTAATAGATAAAATATATGAACAATTCTTACTATTGGATATCAGAGATCAGGAATTAAGAAGAAAATTTGATTCTGTTAAATACAATCTGCAAAAAGTTGAAGATTTAACTTTGAGAATTCAAGCCAGAAAATCTAACTAAATAATTCTTCTTAAACTTCTCAAAATTATTTTCTTTTATCTCAGTTTTAGCTTTTTCCAATAAATTTTGTATAAATTTAATATTATGCATGCTGACTAGTCTTTTCCAGCTGTAATCATGAATTTTAATTAGATAATGAATATAAGCTCTTGAATAATTTTTACAAATTTCACACTCACAATTTTTTTCAATAGGATTAAAATCTTCTCTATGCTTCGCTTTCTCTAACCTTATTTCTCCATTGCTAGTAAAAGCAACTGCATGTCTTGCATGTCTAGTAGCATAGCAGGAATCAAAACAATCCACCCCTTTCCCTATGTTTTCTAAAATCTCAGGAATAGAACCCACTCCCATTAAATATCTAATCTTATCTTTAGGTAAATATTTAACAGCACTATCAACAGCTAATTTCAATTCGTTTCTGCTTTCCCCAATAGCCAATCCCCCTATAGAATACCCATCAAAAAATAATTTCTGTTTATTATCCTTATGCGCTTCCTTGCATCTCTTTCCCCATTCATAAGTTAATTTCACACTTTTTTTTATAGTTTCTAAAGAATCTTTATATCTTGGCATATAATCCAAGCACATCGCAACATCAGACCCCAATCTTTCCTGTATTTCCATATTTTTCTCAGGATTCATCTCAACAACTCTTCCGGAATAAGGATCTTTAAACTTAGCTTTCTTCTCATTAATTTCAATCAGCAAATCTTCGCTAATCATCTGAAACCCGCCGGAATCTGTAAATATTATTTTATCAAAATTCATTAATTTATGAATCCCTTTAAATTTATCCACCATCTCCAACCCGGGTCTTAAATAAAGCAATAAAGCATTGGAAATAACAGCCTTTACATTTAAATTATCTAAATCCTTAGGGGATATTAATCTGACATTCAAACTGGTAGCTACAGGCATAAAAAAAGGAGTTTCTATCTTTCCGCTTCTGGTTTCAAATATTCCAACTCTAGCCTTTTTATCTTCAAATTTAAGTTTAAGCATAGATATACTTCAAAACAAAAATGTTTATAAAACTCTCTCTCTAAGTAATATTCTATGCTAAAAACAAGCCTAAGAACGCATAGCAATGGGGAATTAACTGAGAAAGATTTAAAGAAAAAAGTGGAATTATGTGGCTTTTGCCAGTCTCAAAGGGACCATGGTGGTTTAATTTTCATAGATTTAAGAGACAGATATGGAATTACTCAGATTGTTTTTGACCCAAAAAAGAAAGACCTATTCAAACAAGCTGGGTCTCTAAGGAGAGAAGATGTTATTAGGGTAAAGGGAACAGTAACAAACAGGCCTAAAGGCATGGAAAACAAAGAGCTAAAAACAGGTCAGATAGAAGTGGTTATAGATTCCTTAGAAATCCTAAGTAAATCAGAAACCCCTCCAATAGAAATTGATGACCGCATTGTGGCAAGTGAAGAATTAAGATTAAAATATAGGTTTTTAGACTTAAGAAGACCAATAATGCAAAGAAATTTAGAGTTTAGACAAAAAGTAATAATAGCGGCTCGTAAGTTTATGGAAGGAAATCATTTCTTAGAAGTCCAAACACCAATGTTAGTTCGTCCAACTCCCGAAGGTGCAAGAGATTACATTGTTCCAAGCAGAGTCAATCCAGGACAATTCTATGCATTACCACAATCGCCACAATTATATAAACAAATATTAATGATTTCAGGCATTGACAGATATTTCCAGCTGCCAGCAATTTGCTTAAGGGATGAAGATTTAAGATCAGACAGGCAGCCAGAGCATTCCCAATTAGACTTTGAGATGGGATTTGTAAATGAAAAAGATATAATGGATTTAATTGAAGAGTTATATAAAACAATAATAAAAGAAGTATTGGGAAAAACAATAAAAGAAAAATTTTCCCGTTTGTCTTATGAAGAATCAATGTTAAAATATGGAAATGACAAGCCAGATTTAAGATACGGATTAGAATTGCAAGATGTTACTAATATTGTTAAAGATTCTGAATTCAAGGTTTTCCATTCTGTTATTGAAAGCAATGGGATAATAAAAATGTTGGCTGTTGAAACTGAATTTACTAGAAAAAATATAGAAGAGTTAACAGAACTAGCTACATCAGAAGGAGCTAAAGGTTTAGCTTATGTTAAAATTGTTGAAAATAAATTAGATGGAAACTTAGCAAAATTCTTTCCTGGAAAAGTCCATAAATCTTTAATCGAAGCTTCAAAAATTAAAAAAGGCTATTTATTGTTTATAGCAGATAGTTACAAAACAACAAACTTGGTTTTAGGAAAAGTTAGGCAGGATGTTGCAAGAAGATTAAATCTAATAAAAAAAGACGAGCTAAAATTCGCATGGATTACAGATTTTCCTTTATTCGAATGGAACGAAGACGAGCAAAAATGGGATGCAATGCATCATATATTCTCCTCACCAAAGCCAGAATATATAAAATACTTAGAAAAATCTCCTGAAAAAGTATTAGGCAACTTATTTGATTTGGTATTAAATGGAACAGAATTAGGCTCTGGTTCAATCCGTATTTCAAATCCGGAGTTACAAGAAAGGGTAATGAAGGTTATAGGATTAAAAAAAGAAGATGCTGAAAAGAAATTCGGTTTCTTATTAAATGCTTACAAATATGGAAGTAATGGACCACATGGGGGTATGGGATTGGGATTTGACAGATTTGTAGCCATGTTATTAGGTACAAACGATATTAGAGAAGTAATAGCATTCCCAAAAAATAAAGCAGCACAAAATCCAATGGACTCTTCTCCTTGTGAAGTAGAACCAAATCAATTGTCAGAATTACATATTAAACTAGATACTCTAAAGAAAAAATGAAGGTAGATAAAGAATTAATTAAAAGAGTTGCAGAAAATTCAAGACTTAATTTAACAGAATATGAAATCAACGAATTTTTGCCTCAATTAAAAGAAGTTTTAGAAAATTTTGAATTGATACAAAAAGCTCCAACCAAAGACTTAGAGCCTTCTTTTCAACCATTAGAAATTAAGAACATAACTAGAGAAGATAAAATAGAAAAAACATTATCTCAAGAAGACGCTTTAAAAAATACTAAGCATAAACAAAATGGCTACTTCAAAGGGCCTAAAGCAATATGATCATTCAACATTATTTAAAAGATGTAAAGAAAGGGAATGTCTCAGTTAAAAAAACAGTAAAATCAATTTTAAAAGAAGCAAAGACATTAAACAAAAAATACAATTGTTTTAACGTAATATCAGAAGATTTAGCTTTATCTTTAGCAGAAATACAAGAGAAAAATCCGAAAGGTCGTTTATCTGGTTTGCCAATATCAGTTAAAGACTGTATTTGTGTTAAAAATGTTGAATCTAGAGCGGGTTCTGAAATATTAAAAGATTACAAACCTCCATTCAACGCAACAGTTATTCAGAAATTAATAGATGAAGGAGCGATAATTATAGGAAAAACATCCCAGGATGAATTTGGTTTTGGTTCTTTTGCAACAAATACCAATAACATTCCTAAAAATCCACTAGACACAGAAAGAGCAACCGGGGGTTCATCCGGCGGTTCAGCATGTTTTACTCAGTTAACAAAAAATCCTCATGTTTCAATAGCGGAATCAACAGGAGGAAGTATAGCAAATCCTGCATCTTTTTGTGGAGTCTCAGGACTGACCCCAACTTATGGTTTAGTTTCAAGATACGGATTAATAGACTACGCTAATTCTTTAGATAAAATAGGAATTATGTCAAAAAAAGTAGAGGAATTATCTCCGATATTAGATATAATCAAAGGTTACGATAAAAAAGACTCAACTTCTTTAAATGTAAAAGTAAAACAAGATAATAAAATAAAGAAAATTGCAATAATCAAAGAGGCTTTTGAAATAGATCCTGCAATTAAAGACGCAGTTTTGTCTAATCTAAAAGATTATGATGTTGTTTCTCTTCCATCAGTAAAGAAGTATGCAATTCCAACATATTATATCATAGCCATGGCGGAAGCGTCAACAAATTTAGCAAAATACTGCGGTCTAAGATATGGAGCAACCCTGCCGCTAAAAGGAAATTTCAACTCATTTTTTTCTGAAGTTAGAAGTAAACATTTTTCAAAGGAAGCAAAAAGAAGAATTATTTTAGGAACATTCACAAGAATGGCTGGATTTAGAGAGGCTTATTATCTAAAAGCTATGAAAGTTAGAACTTTATTAATTAACGAATACAAAAAAGCATTCAAAAAGTATGATATTTTAATCTCACCCACAATGCCAATAATTGCTCCAAATGATATTTTAATCTCACCCACAATGCCAATAATTGCTCCAAAATTTTCAGAAATAGAAAAATTATCGCCCTTAGAGAATTATCAAATGGATATTTTAACAGTAGGTCCTAATCTCACCGGTTTGCCACATTTATCCGTGCCAACAGGAGCTATAGGAAAAATGCCGGTAGGGACAATGCTTATATCAAATCATTTACAGGAAAATAAATTAATAGAGTTTGGAAAACAAATTGAAAAAATATAATAAAATAAGCAGAGAGGTTTTCGCATGAGAATAGGGATAGAGGCGCATGTGGGCCTTTCCACAAAGTCTAAAGTTTTCTGTAGTTGCCCAACTGCAGTTTCAGAAGAACCAAATACAAATGTGTGTGAAACCTGTTTAGGATTACCGGGAAGTAAACCAGTCCTAAATAAAGAAGCATTAAACCAAGCAATAAAGGTGGCATTAGCATTAAATTGCAACATAGCTAAAGAAGCATGCTTCTCAAGAAAAAATTATTTCTATCCGGATTTATCTAAAAATTTTCAAATAACTCAATACGAGATTCCAATAGGTCAAAAAGGAGAATTTGAAAAAATAAATATAAAAAGAATCCATTTAGAAGAAGACCCGGGAGCTTTGATTCATAAAGGCTCAACTTGTTTAATTGATTATAACCGTTCAGGAATCCCCTTAATAGAA
>JAGVZL010000051.1 GCA_018302505.1 Candidatus Woesearchaeota archaeon
TCAGCAACATTATAACTAAAGCTTACAGAAGATGTGTAAACTGAACTAGCATTAGAAGGAGAAACTAAAGTAATATTAGGATTTGATTGATCAACATAAAGAGTTTTATTTCCAGAATTAACACAATAATTATTCAAATCGCAAACTTCTAAATTCCATAAATAAATTCCTTCTGTAAAATTATTATTAAAGATTAATTCAGTCTCGTTAATATTTATATTATCAATAGTTATATTTTCATGCCATTCAGTGAAATTATGATTTAAAGTTGCATTTGTTAAATTATACAGGCTGTTAACAGTTATATTAAATAATACATCCCCATTATCTGTAAAATTATTATTATCTACAGTATTAAAAATAAATGAATTTGAATTTAATCCAGAAGTATCACTGACTAAAAATGTTTTACTTGTTAAGTTCTCATTAAAATTAGTATCATTAGCCCATCCAGTTACTGTATAAATTCCTAATTGAGTAAAATTATTTGAAACTAAATCAAGACTATCAATAAAATTGCTTAATAAGCTTCCATCAGGATAGGAAATATTAGTATTATAAGCATCTAAGAATACGTCATAATAGCTAACATTAATAGTTAAGCTCTCATTTAATTCTAAAATATCTGAACTTAAACTAATATCCACTTGTGGATTAACAGTATCATTCAAAGCATTATAAACATCAACTCTTGAAAAAGTTAAGTCCGTACCAGAATCATATACTCTTATTCCGGAATCTTTCAACTGTTGGATCATATTAGAAACACTGACACTTAAACCAGCATCTCCATAATATTGTGAAAGCAAAGCCACTACTCCAGCAACATGAGGTGCAGCCATCGAAGTTCCAGATTTCTCTTCATAAGTTCCATCATAAGAAGTTGAATTAATATTTACACCCGGAGCTAGTAAATCTAATAGGCTATTTCTACTAGTAGTTCCCCATATACTACCATCCTTATTTATACTCCCAATCGAAGTAACATTTGTAATACAAGCGGGAGAAGCAATACCCCCAAACCCAGAATTTCCAGAAGCTGCAATTACCGTTATATTATTAGCAACAGCATTATTAATAGCGGTAGTTAAAGCAGTATTTCCATCGGTATTATCGCAAGCACTGGAATAAGAACCCCCACCCAAGCTCATACTAATAACTTTAATATTAAATAAGGTTGCATTATTAACACAATAATCAATACCAGATAGGATATCTAAATTATCACCAGATCCACTAAGATTTAAAACTTTTATTGCAATAATATTGGCTTCAGGAGCAACACCAATCAAAGTTCCATTAGCCGCAGCAATTCCTGCAACATGAGTGCCATGACCATTAACATCAATTGGATTTATATCTTCAGTATTACATAAATCATCATCTGCACAGAAATCATATCCATCAACAACCTTACAACCAGAACCTAAACAACCGCCTAAATCAGAATGATTATAATTAACTCCTGTATCAATAATACAAATAGTCTGCCCATTGCCTCTTATATTATTATTTCCAAAATTCAAGTTATGAACTACAGAAGCATTAATCATAGGAACGCTATCAACTAAAAAAGCTTTAACAGGAAAACTATATTCTATTTTTTCAACTCTCTCATCTTGTATTAGTTTATTTAATTCCTCAGAATTTACTTCACCAGAAAAACCATTGATAACGCTAAACTCTCTTTCCGCTTCAATCCCTGCGTTTTCTTTAACATCGCTGATTTCAACATCTTCCATCACGCTAAAGCTGCCATAATCCATCTCAACCTCATCTTTCAGTAAAACAATAACCTTAGCCTTTCCTTCCTGATTAAGCTGGTCAACTACTTCATCATCTACCTTATCAGTTTCATCAGCTATTGTAATGTTAAATAGTATTAATAATAAAAATATTGTAACAAAAACTTTCTTCATTTAATTAACCCCTTCCAAGCATTCTAAGTATTCTGGAGTTTCCTCCCATTTACATTCTCCGTCAATATAGCCGCAATTACTAAACTCAAAGCATTTATACTCTTCTCTATACTCGCAGGTTGTAACTATACCACCAGCTTTATCTTCATTAACGCATAATTGATTGCTGCATCCTGCAGGAACGCATTTTATACCGCTATCTATATTAGATTGACAGCCGTTTAATAGTATCAAGCTTAATAAAATTACACCCCATTTTTTATTCATCATTTCACCTTTCTTATCCCAATATCCTCATCTTTATAAAAATTATCTATTTTCTCATTCCATATCTTTCTCATGCCTAATACCCTTCCAAAAGCTATTAAGTCACTAGAATTTCTTAGCTCATATTCATTCTTGGCAAAGCTCCCGACAACCATATCAACTTTGTATTTATTGCACAATTCAACATTCTGAATCATTCTTCCTAAGATTTTAGATCTTTTACTTCCTTCAGAATTCAAAACATCGCTAAAGCTGAATCCTATTTTTACTCTATTTTTATTAGCTAACTTGCATAAAACCTGATTTAACCCAGAATCTTTCTGGTTCATCTTATCTTTAGCTCTGAATTTCTCAACCCCATAAACTAAGTCAGTATCCTTATTCTCCAAAGCCTTCCTAATAGAATCATCATCCTTACCTTCTAAACTCCTTATTTCCTTCACCTTTACCAATTTAGAAAACCCAAATTCCTTAGCGTATTCACCTAAATTAGAGGCATTTACAAAGTCAATCATGTATAATGTAAGATATTCGAAAGGTATATAAATATTATTTATCAATTTTCTAAAGATGGAAAAAAGTCTAAATAGAATTCCCAAACATGTCGGAATAATTATAGATGGAAATCGTCGTTTCGCTAAAAGATTAATGCTGAAACCGCTCAAAGGACATGAATGGGGATATAAAAAGATTAAAGAGTTATTTAAGTGGTGTAAAGAGTATGATATTAAAGAAATAACTCTATATACTTTTTCTATAGAAAATTTTGACAGACCAAAAGAAGAATTTGACTATTTGATGAAATTGTTTGAAAGGGCTTTCAAAGAAACAAAAAAAGATAGAGATATCCATGAAAATAAGATAAGAATTAATTTTATCGGAAGAATATCCATGTTTCCCAAAGAAGTTCAAGACTCTATGGAAGAACTCGCAGAAGCAACCAAAGACTATTCTGATTATATAGTTAATTTCGCAATGGCTTATGGAGGAAGGGCTGAAATAATAGATGCAACTAAAAAAATATCGCAACAAATTAAAGATGGTAAATTAAAAATAGAAGATATTAATGAAGAAGTTTTCAAGAAAAATATTTATTTAGAGTCAGAACCGGATTTGATTATAAGAACCTCAGAATCAAGATTATCCGGATTTTTATTATGGCAGGGAAGCTATGCAGAAATAATTTTCTTGCCTAATATTCTATGGCCTGAATTTTCCAAAGAGCATTTCGAACAGTGTTTACAAGAATATTCTAATAGAGACAGAAGATTTGGAAAATAATTAACTTTCTATAACTTCCACTTTATGACCTAGTTCTTTAGCTTCCTCATAGCAAACATCAAATATCTCAGCATCTAAATTCTCTCTAATTTTTAATTTGTTATAGCCTCTTTTTTCTAATCTTTTTTTTAATTTTTTTAATTCACACTTCATAATAATAACTTTAGTAACATATTTAGGGGATAAATAATGGCTCAAATGTCCATCAATAACTAAATTTTTCTTAGAGTTTTTAATTAATTTAACTAAAACTTTTTTTAATTTAGAAACATCAACTTCCCAAGTTTTTCTTTTTTTATCATATTTATCTTTTAGTTTATTATCATCAATAACTTTATTTAAATCTATATACTCATAATTCTTTTCTTTAGCTAATTTTTTAGAATACTTAGTCTTTCCGCAGCAAACGCAGCCTGAAACGCATATTACCTTAACCATTAATTTCCGTCCCTGTAAACTTCTTATTCATCACAATTTTCTCTAAATTATTAATATCTTTAATTATAATAGTTTTAATTTTGTTTTTTTCAATAAATCTAGCGGATCTTTGATCTAAAACAAAGTGTTGTCCAGCCATAAATTTAATCTTATTCGCAATTCTACTAAAATCTTTAAAGCTTATTTTAGAGATAAGTTTAGCATTTTTATATTTCTTGGGATCTTTATCATAAAGTCCTTTTACATCAGTTATATTAACAAAAACATCAGCTTTTATTGCTCTTGCAACCTTGCTAGAAGTTCCATCGCTAGTACCTTTAGAATTAAACTCCAAAGCACCGCATACTATTAAGTTGTCTTTTCTAGAAAATTCTTTTACCTCATTTAAGTTATCGGCAAATCTAACACCTAAAAAATTACTTAAAAAAAGACCATTTATTTTAGTAATCCTAAACCCCATATAACTTAATTTCATTTCATCAACTTTTTGATCTCTTAAAGTTTCAATATATTTCCTTGCAGTGCTTCCGCCGCCGGTTACAATAACAATCTTATTCCCTTTCTTTATTTTATTAATTATTTTTTTAAACTTCTCCAAAAAATTAACATCTATCTTATCTGGTACTATTACGCTTCCTCCCAAACTGATTACTATTTTCATCTAAATATCAACACCCGCAAATAATTTATTATCCTTAACGTCAAATATTCCTAATTTAACTCCTGCATCCAGCCATCCATGAGCATAATTCAAAGCGGCAAAAGCATTAACTTTATCATCCTTGTCTAAAAAATGTTTAGCGTCAAAAATATATCTTTCCACAGTATCTAAAAAGTCAACTCTGGCTTTTTTCAGATTCTCCAATTTCAAACCTTCCTTGCTATTCTGAGCTTTTCTTAGAGCTTCCTCAGCTATCCCAAAATATTTTTTCAACTTAGCATCTGTTATCTCATTCATAAAAAAACAATAAGAATTAGTTTATTTAAAACTTACTCTGTTTTCTTCCACTCGCTAGTGTCTTCCCCTTTCAAAACTTTATCTAACATTTCCAATTCTTCATAAATTCCAGCAATTAAATCATATTTCTTAGCTTCCTTTAAGTTAACCCATTTATATTCAGCTAATTCAGGAGAGAGCTTAATTTTACTGCCGTCAGAATTAGCATATAAGCTTACAATTATAGTTGGAATTCCGTCATCTCTTTCAAAAGCTATAC
Organism: Candidatus Woesearchaeota archaeon; assembly: GCA_018302505.1. Classification (GTDB taxonomy): domain Archaea; phylum Nanobdellota; class Nanobdellia; order SCGC-AAA011-G17; family ARS1403; genus JAGVZL01. The sequence goes on from JAGVZL010000051.1 coordinate 5,123, forward strand.
TAGTTAAATATCTTATATTTTTAATATCCAATCCAACCTCTTCTTTAACTTCTCTTCTAACCGAACCCTCAAAAACATTATACCAGTGTTTATCCTCTGTATCATGAGGTCTGTCCATATAATCTTTTTTCTCTAATTTCCCACCAGGAACAGTCCATTTTCCAGGCCAGTTTTTCTCTTTCTCAGACCTTTTAGCAATTAAGAATTTTCCATCTTTAACAACGACACAAGTAGCAGTTAAATAATGAGCTTTTTCAGGGTCATACATAAAAATAAACAACAATTAAGAGAATATAAATATTTCTCTACTCTATCCTAACTCTTTTAACATCAGCAATTTTATGAACTCTTTCAATTATCTCTCTTAAGTGTTCTATACCGTCAAATTTGATATTCAAAATACATTCAGCATGAAAATCATCTATACTTTTTGCTTTAGCTAAACTAATATTTGTTCCTGTAGAAGAAACAGTATTTAACACATCAGCAAACAATCCAACCCTATCCAAAGCATATATATTCAACTTCAATTCTTTATTAAAATTCTTCATCCATTGCATAACAACTAATTCTTTCTTAATTTTACCCAAACTCTTGCAATTATAAGTATGAACAGTAACCTTATTTTTCATCTTATTTACATAGCCTAAAACCCTATCTCCGGGTAAGGGGTCGCAACAGGCTGAAAATTTAACATCAAACCCTTTTAATCCTTCCACATATAAAATATCATTGCTAATTACATCCTCTTTCCTAATAATTTTTACATTCTTAGCGGGAATCCCCTGATACATCTTTAGACTATTCCTAATTTTATTCAATGCCTTTGAACTTCTTACAAATTTTAACCAATCTCTGCTTGGTCTATGGCTTTTAGAAGTTAAAATCTCAATAACATCCCCTGTATGCAATTCATACCTTAAACTGACAAATCTCCCATTAACTCTTGAACCACTGCATTTCTCTCCAACATCGCTGTGAACTGCATAAGCAAAATCAACAGGTGTAGCTTTGCTTGGTAATTCAATAACATCCCCTTTAGGAGTAAACACAAAAATATTATCCCCAAATAGATCCACCTTTAAAGTTCTCATGAATTTGCTTGGGTGGTCATTGCTAAAATCTAATATTTGTTTCAGCCAGCTCAAGCTTTTATCAAACTTATCTCCGCTGCTGCCTTTATATCTCCAGTGTGCTGCAACCCCTTCATCAGCAATTTCATCCATTTCTTTAGTCCTCATCTGCACTTCAATAACCTGTCCGACATCAGTAACAACTCCTGTATGCAATGACTGGTAAAAATTAGGCTTTGGGTTGGCAATATAATCTTTTAACCTATTATTTATCGGCTGATAAAAATTATGAATAACACCTAAAACCTCATAACATTCCTCAACTGTCTTAGTTATTACTCTCAATCCAATTAAATCATAAACTCTGTTAAAATCAACATTTTTCAGTTTCATTTTCCTGTAAATAGAATAAAAGTGCTTTGGTCTTCCATAAACTTTAACATCTAAATTGTGTTTCTTCAATTCTTTGTCCAAATCCTTTATGATATTATTAATCTCCTTCTCCCTCATCTTCTTAGTCTTTGATACTTTTTGTTTAAAATCGTTATAAATTTCAGGTTCTAAGGTTCTAAAAGCTAAATCTTCCAATTCACATTTTATACTGATTAATCCTAGTCTATAAGCCAGAGTAGCATAAATATCCAAAGTGGTCCTGCTGAATTTCCTTCTTCTCTCATTCTCCAGACGATCAATAGTTCTCATATTATGCAACCTATCAGCAATTTTAATCAGCATAACTCTAATATCGTTAGAAGCACTCATCAGCATTTTCCTAATGGTTTCAATATTATTTGTCCTTAAAGTCTTCTTACCAAGAATATTAATCTTAGTCACACCCTCAACCATGTCAGCAACACTCTTTCCAAATTCTCTCTTTAAGTCGTTATAAGTAACACTAGTATCTTCCAAAACATCATGTAATAAAGCAGCAGCTATAGTATTATTATCCAATTTTAATTCTTTTAAAATTTTAGCTGTTTCAACACAATGAGTAAAATAAGGTTCACCGCTGGCTCTTAATTGCCCGCTATGTGCCTTGCTGCCAAAATCATAGGCTTTTTTAACAATTTCAGAATCCCCCAGCTCTTTATCAAAAGTCAATTCCTCCATAGGAGATTATATGGTCGCTATATTTTTAAATGTATTTGATAGAAAAAAGAATATGAGATATTCAAGACAGGTAATATTCGAGAAAATAGGCTCAGAAGGTCAGGAAAAGCTGAGAAAAAGCAAAGTAACAATAATCGGAATGGGTGCTTTAGGCACAAGAACAGCTGAATTATTGGCCAGAGCAGGAGTTGGAGATTTAACTTTAATAGATCGGGATGTTGTAGAGTTATCTAATCTGCAAAGACAAACATTATTCACTGAAGAAGATGTTAATAAATCAAAAGCTTTTGCAGCTTTAGAGCATCTAAAAAAAATAAATTCTCAGATAAAACTAAAGGCTATATTTAAAGATATTAACCATAAAAATATAGAAAGCAACGTTAAAGGTAATTTAATAATAGACTGTACGGATAATATGGAATCAAGATTTTTAATCAATGAATTCTCGGTAGAAAAGAATATTCCTTGGATATTTTCCTCAGTAATTGGAAGTACTGGTATGTTGTTCAATATAATTCCGTCAAAAACAGCTTGTTTTAATTGTATTTTTCAGAAGCCTGAAGAAATGCTAGGAACTTGTGATACAGAAGGAATAATCAACACAACTTCCAATTTAATATCTTCATTGCAGGTAACAGAAGCTTTCAAAATTTTAACAAAGCAACCAGCAACAAAAGAATTAGTTTATTATGATATCTGGAAAAATAAAATAGAAAAAACTAAAGTTAAGAAAAATAATAACTGTAACGTTTGTAACAAAAAATATTCTTATTTAAATGGAGAAAAATCTGAAGAGATAATAAAGATTTGTGGAAATAACTCTTATCAATTAAAGGGAAGAAAATTAAAACTATCAGAAGTAGCAAGGAAATTGGAAAAAATAGACAAAGTTTTATTAAATGAATACTGTTTAATATTCAAAGAGTTGACAATGTTCGCTGACGGAAGAACTTTAATAAAATCAGAAACTCCAGAGGAAGCAAAATCCTTGTACACTAAATATATAGGAAATTAAATGTCAGATGATGTATATTTCGGAAGTAGAAAATCCAAAAACGATAAGAGGGCAAAACGTAGAAATAGGGTATATAAGAGAGGCGGTAAAAATAGGAGCAAAGAAGAATAAATGCCTAAAATCATTTTGGAAAAGGAAGGGGTAATAAAACAGATAGTAGCTTCTACATTAAAAGAAGTTTACCAAAAATTAAAAATAAACCCTACAATAGTCTTAGCTATAAAAAACAATGAATTAATCATAGAATCAACTAAACTAAAACCTAAAGACGAAATAAAAATAATACCTGTCATTTCAGGTGGATAAAAATGTCTTGTAAATTCTGTAAAACAAAACCTGTAATAACATTAACAAACAGTAACATTAACTTATGCAAATCATGTTTCATAAAATATTTTGAAAGAAAAGCTCTGAAAACAATAAGGCAGTATGAATTACTAAAAAAGGGAGATCATGTTGTTGTAGCAGTTTCAGGAGGAAAAGATTCATTATCAGTTTTAAATTTATTAAACAAATTAAAAGATAAAATGAAGTTAACAATAACTGCTTTATTAATTGACGAAGGAATAAAAAATTATAGGGACAAATCAATAGAAGATGCTAAAAAATTCTGTAAAGAAAAAAAAATCAAATTAGAAATAGCTTCTTACAAAAAGAATTTCGGAAAGACTCTAGATGATATGAAGAAAAAAAACAAAAATACCATAGCATGCAGTATGTGTGGCGTTTTCAGAAGGTCTTTGTTAAATAAAAAATCAAGAGAATTAAAAGCAGATAAATTAGCAACAGGTCATAACTTAGACGATGAAGCTCAAAGCATTTTAATGAACCAGCTGAGGCATAATATAGCTTTATCTTCCAGATTAGGTCCGATAACAGGAGTAAAAAAAGACCCAAGATTTATCCCAAGGATTAAACCTTTTTATTTCCTAACTGAAAAAGAAGTCGCCACTTATGCTTATTTACATAATCTAGTTAATGATTTTAATGAATGCACTTATTGTGAAGAATCTTATAGATTTGAAATTAGAGACATATTAAATGGTATGGAACAAAGGCATCCAGGAACAAAACATGCTTTAGTAGCTTCTTTCATAGAGATATTGCCTTTATTAAAAAATAAGTTTAAAGATGTCGAAATTAAAAGTTGTAAAAACTGTGGAGAGCCTTCCTCTTCAGAAATCTGCAATGTTTGCCAGGTAATTGAAAAAATACTATGAACTATTATGATAAGATAGCAAAAGGATATGAAGAATTGCATAAAGAAGAACAGTTAAAGAAAATAAAGATTATTAAAAAACACTTAAAACTTAAACCTATAGATAAATTATTAGATGTTGGCTGTGGAACGGGGTTAACAACAACACCTTGGAAATGCAAAAGATATGGCATAGATCCAAGTAAAAAACTATTGGAAAGAGCAAGACAAAAAGATAAAATAACCTACAAATTAGCCTCAGCGGAAAATATTCCATTTAAAGATAATTTTTTTGATATAGTAATCTCAATAACCGCCATTCAAAATTTTACTAATATAGAAAAAGGATTAAAGGAAATAAAGAGAGTTGGAAAAGACAGATTTATCTTAACTTTCTTAAAAAAATCTAGTAAAAAAGATAAAATAATAAAACTAATACAAAAAATTTTCAAAGTTAAAGAAATAATAGAAGAAGAAAAAGATATTATATTTGTAATTTAGTAGCTGCATCATAACAGAATTTGCTACAAAAGTGGACAATGCCTTCTCCAAAAGGGACTTCTAAGATAGCTTCCTCACTATCTTCATCTATCTCTTTCCCGCATTCACAACACTCTGTCATTTTCTAAGTTTTTAATCAAAAATTCTGAACATATTTTGACTATCAGAACCACTTCTAGAACCACTTCTTGGCTTCTCTCTTACTTTGTCAAGTAAATGATTTATATCTTCCTGTCTAATCTTATCTTCTTTAGATTGAGTTCTTTCCAAGACTTCTCTTCCTTTTGCCCTAACTTCTTTAACATTAACGCTTTTCTTGTTTTGAACCTTATTAAAGCTTCTACCTCTTTTCGTTACCATATAAATAAAGAAACCAAATATAAAAACAATCGCAACCCATCCAGTAATAGTTGAACCAAGATTCCTTCTTCCTTCCAAAACCACATTACCTGTAACACCTGTAGTAGTCTTAACCTGATATTCTCCTCCGTATTTAACTTCCTTATCTAAATCAAATTGAATTGTCTGGTTAGGTTTCAAAGAAGTCTCTTTAGTAACCCCTACCTTCATATCTGAACCTTCAATAGTAATCTCAACAGGATCTATATAATCAACATTGCCGACATTTTTTATATATAAGAAGCCTCCCTCAAGCCAGGTATCTATCTTTTTAATTTCTTCTATGTCGATATTTTTATTAGTTTCTATATCTTCAAAAGCAACATTGATTCTCCAATCGCCGGGAATTGAAAAAGAATCCAAAACAAACTCAAAGTTCTCATTATTTTTAATATTTTTGCTGAACTCAATCTCTCTATTAGAATTATAAATATCCACACTGCCATCTCGATTCATAGGTTCACCAGACTGATCATATAACAAAGCCTTTCCAACAATACTTTCACCAGGAACATAGCTTTGGTCAATAATTAAATTGATTTCAGTAGGGATAGCATTTACTTTAAATGAAGTATCATCCATTCCGCTGTTTCCGTTTTTATCTTCCACACTAAATCCAATAACATGTTTTCCGGAATTTATAGAAGGGCTTAACTGTAGGAGGTATGTAAGAATCCCATCTTTCAAAGTTACTGACTCAGTGTTGCCATCAATTGTCAAAGTTGCCACGCCATCTTCAACTATATCCCCGCTAGCTCTTTTAGCATTTCCTATAATCTCCAATCCATCACCGGGATTAGCTAATATTTTATTAATAGAGATATCAACATTCAACTCTTTAGTTATAATAAAAGCATCAGAAGTTTTCTCAAAATTTTCTACTATCCCGCTAACACTAACCAAAAAAAGGCAGTTGCCTTGTAAACTCTCTCTGGTTGGAACATTTAAATCATAACTTTGACTCTCTCCAGCTTTTAAATCTAATAAAGAAAAATAAACAGGTAGTGTTTGATTGTCGCATTTTAAATCAACATTCATTGAGCCTTGCAAATCTTGTTCAAATAACACTTCCCCTTTAACATTTACCCTGTCTCCTAAATTATATTTATCTCTTGAAATAGGATCAACAATAACCTCAGCTAAAGCTAATTGAACAACAAATAAAAATACTACAAAGTATATCAAACCTTTTTTCATATACAGCATTTACGCATAACTAATATATAAATTTACCCCAATCTCTACCACTAGTTTTAAATATCTATATAATATAAACTAAATTATGGACGGCACTTTAGAAAAAATCAGGCATTCAGCTTCTCATGTATTAGCAATAGCTGTAAAAAAGCTCTACCCTAATATAAAATTAGGAATAGGTCCAGCAATAGAAGAAGGATTCTATTATGATTTTGATAATTTAAGTATTAAAGATGAGAATCTAAAAAAAATAGAAAAAGAAATGAGTAACATAATAAAACAAAAATTAATCTTTAAAAAAATTAAATCAGATAAAACAAAAGCTAAAAATTTATTAAAAGACGAGCCGTATAAATTAGAATTATTAGAAGAATTAAATGATAAAGATATTTCATTTTACGAAACAGGAAATTTCAAAGATTTATGCAAAGGTCCGCATGTAAAAAATTCTTCAGAGATTAAAGCATTTAAATTATTATCTGTAGCTGGTGCTTACTGGAAAGGCGATTCAAAAAATAAGATGTTGACAAGAATTTACGGAACAGCTTTCAAGACTGAAAAAGATTTGCAAACTTTCTTATTCCAAAGAGAAGAAGCTGAAAAGAGAAACCATATCAAAGTAGGAAAAGAATTAGGGATATTCACTATTAATAACTTAATCGGAAAAGGTCTGCCAATTTGGTTGCCGAACGGAAACATCATCAAAGAAGAAATAGAAAAATTCGCAAAAGAAAAAGAATTAGAGGCAGGCTATCAGAGAGTCACAACTCCCCATTTAGCAAAAAAAGAATTATTCATAAAATCAGGTCATCTGCCATATTACGAAGACTCTATGTATCCTTCAATGAAAATGGATGACGGAACTTATTATCTAAAAGCTATGAATTGCCCATTCCATCATTTAATATTCACTCATAAGCTAAGGAGCTACAGGAAATTGCCGTTAAGGATAGCAGAATATGGAACTTGTTATAGAAACGAATTATCCGGAACTTTAGCAGGGTTATTAAGAGTAAGAATGCTGAATATGAACGATGCTCATATCTATTGTACAAAAGACCAGATAGAAAGAGAGTTCTCAAATGTTGTTAAACTAATTAAGGATTATTACAAAATTTTCGGCTTCAAAGATTATTACTTTAGACTATCAAAATGGAGTTCTGAAAATAAGAAAAAATATATCAACCAGCCTGAAAATTGGGAATATACTGAAGACATTTTAAGAAAAGCTCTAAAAAAGTTAAAAGTTAAATTCATAGAAGCAGAAGATGAAGCAGCATTCTACGGTCCTAAAGTAGATGTTCAGTTTAAAACAGTCTTAGGAAGGGAAGAAACAATATCAACTATACAATTAGATTTCCTAGCTAAAGAAAGATTTAGTCTCCAATATCAGGATAAAAGCGGAAATATGAACAAAAATGTTTTCGTAATCCACCGTGCACCATTATCTGTCCATGAAAGATTTATTGCATTCTTGATAGAGCATTACGGTGGAAAATTCCCACTATGGTTGTCTCCAATTCAAATTAGAATATTATCTTTAACTGATAGAAATAAAAAATTCGTGGAAACTCTAGAAAAACAATTTTTAAAAGAAGGATTAAGAGTGGATATAGATGTCCGCTCAGAATCAATGTCTAAAAAAGTAAAAGACTCACAGGACCAAAAAATACCTTTGGTAGGTGTGATAGGAGACAAAGAACAAAAATCAAAAAATATTTCTATTAGAACTTTAGATGGAAAAATTCAATATGATGTAAAAATAGAAAAGTTTCTAGAGAAAACAAAGAGATTTATTCAAGAGAAATCCTCTGCATATAATTTTAAGTAATCTTTACCTTCTTTAGTAATGCCATAAACAAACCAACATCCTTTATTAGTAACCAATTTATTCACAACATAAATTAAATTTTCTTTGACTAAGCGTCCCAATAATTTTCCAAAGTTATTATCAGATAATTTAGAATATCCTAAAAGCTCTTTTCTTCTCATATTTTTATTCAACAATAATTTCAATATTCTCAAAACCAAATCTTTAGAATGAATTCTAGAAGTTGTATAAGTACTAACTAACAATTTTAATTTTTCATTCCTTTTTTTATGTAGAGGTTTTATTAGTTTAGCAAATTTTTTTATTCCTTCGCCATAATTTATAACCAATCTGTAAAAATCTTTGTATTTGTCCCTTTTTTCTTTCCAAATCCACGGGTGAATATTAAATTTATTTAAAATTAATTTAATTTTTTCAAGATATTTCTCATCGAAAGAAACTATCATAACCCTCCCTCTATTAAATCCCTTAAATTTAGTTTTATAACTCATAATATTACCTTCAGCATCAAATATACCTTTTACAGCATTTATCGAAAAGTCTCTATTCTTCAAAATAAAATCAGGAAATCCCATTTTTTCTTTCCTACCAAAAGGAATCTTAAAAAAAGAGTTAAAAAAATAAGAAATAATCTCAGAATGAATGTATAACTGTTTAATATGTGGATTAGCAAAAGCTGGATAAATACTAATATTACTACTCTCTATTCCCAAATTTAAAAAAAATTTCTCAGTGTGTTTTATAAGTCCTATATCTGTATTAGTTAAATTTAATCTATAACTATCATGGGTTCCTCTAACAAGGGAACCGTCTCCTCTAATCAACTCAGAAATATAAATCCATTCTGGAGTTATACTAAGAAAGGGACCTATTTTCAAAGGATTACCTCTTTTACCAACTTTAACGGTCACTTTATCTTGGAATAAGAAAAGATTTTTATTAGATAGATCTAAAAATTTAAAAAATAATTTTAATGGAATCCCTCTAGTCCCATTCCTATATCTACTAATATTCTTCAAAGAAAGGTTTAATTTTTTGCCAAGAGAAGTAAGAGTACCTTCATACCAATCAAAAAGAACATTCCTTTGTTTGTCCTCAAGGTAGATAAAAGTTTTATCAGGTAAATGCTCCAATAAATTAACTTTCATAACTATTGAAGGCAATCAAAGTTTATAAATTTTTCTATTAAGATTATAACAATTGGAGATATTCCATAAAAAAAATAAAGTATAATATAAAAAAAGAGAACAAAACATTTCTTTTTAAGGAATGCTTCTAAACTTAGTATTCATTAAACTCCACTCAACTAACAATAAGCTTAATCCAAATAACATCAAAGGTATAGATAAATGATAGCTTAATCTTTTAGTTTTACTTTTGGCAATAGAAGAAAACGCTTCTTTTAATTCATTAACATCATCAGCCTTGAAATATTTTCCTCCAGTTTCAGAAGCTATAGTCTGTAAAGTCTCCTCATTTAATCTTGAAACAATATCGCTTCCTTGGATAAAAGCACCGCCTTCAACAGTCCCAATTCCAATAGAATAAACTAATATTTTTTTATCATTCAAATAAGTAATAGCATCAAATGGATGCAGCCCAACATTGTTCTGTCCATCAGTTAAAATTACTAAAACATTGCCTTCCTTTTTAGTAAATAATAAATTAGAAGCAGTAACCATAGCATCCCCAATAGCAGTGCCACCAACTTCCTCAATAGTTATATCTTCAATAGTATCTTTAACATTTCCTTTATTGTCTGTTATTTTTTCTTTAATAAAAGTAGTTCCGGTAAAAGTAGCTACCCCTATATTAGCCTGCCCTGGAAAAGCATCAACAAAGCTGATAGCCGCTTCTTTAGCAGCTTCTAATCTATTAGGTTCATAATCTTCAGCCAGCATGCTAACGCTTCCGTCAATTAAAATAGCATAATCAAAACTGCTTCCCGCTCCAGTATACCAATAAGTTGTTCCTGCAGCAGCAAAGATTAAAAAAGTTAAAATAAATAATCTCAAAAATAATAAAGAAATGTTCTTGCTCATCAATGTCTTTCCGCTTAATTTTTCCATAGCTTCAAAATTAGCAAATCTCAAAGCCTTCCTCCTAGTATATTTTATGCTCAGAAAATGTATGATTATTAATAAAGGCAAAGCTACTGAAAATAGCAGATACTCAGGATTATCAAATGTTACTAATGGTATTGTGCTTCCCTCCTCTTAAACATTTTAATTAATGGATTCACAAAATCTTTATCTGTACTTAAACTAATAAACTCAGCTCCCGCATCAATAAAAATCCTCTCCAACTCAGCTTCCTGTTTTCTGACATAGCTGCTATATTTTTTGCTGAGACTTTTTGGTCTAATAGACATTTTTTCATTAGTATATGGACTCTCAACAATAATATCCCCAGTATCATCAGGCAATTCTCTGTCTCTGGGGTCTCTGACCATGCAGGCAATAACATCAAATTTACTAGTTAATTTTTTCAATTCTAAATCCCAGCCTTTCTTCATCCCAATAAAATCAGAAACAATAAATAAAACATCATTTTCCTCCAAAAACTGTAAAACAAATTCAAAAGCTTTATTTAAATCATATTTTCCGCCATACAATTTATTATTAGTCAGACAGCCTAGTATTTGATAATATTGTTTCTCACCCGTTTCTGGTTTTAACCCCCTAATAATTTTATCATTAAACATTCCTATCCCAATAGCATCATCATTCTGGCTTGCAGTAAAAGCCAAGCTGGCAACTAATTCCGCAGCATACTCATTTTTAAGTTTCTTAGTAGAACCAAAAAGCATGCTATTACTAACATCCAATAAGAAATATATCTCTAGACCCCTCTCCTCTTTAAATTCTTTAATCAATAAATCATTAGTTCTAACACTCGCTTTCCAGTCAATTAAAGAAGAATCATCTTCTGGTTGATATTTTCTAAATCCTTCAAATTCCAATCCAAATCCTTTATATGCACTTTTATAATTCCCGGCAAATTTTGAAGTAGTAAAACCTTTAGCTGTAATCGCCAAATTAGTAACTAAATTCCTTACTTTTAATTTAATAGCCATTTTTCCTCATGGAACTGGAACCTTAGCAAGAATTTCATTAATAACCTCATCTTTATCAATATTTTCTGCCTGTCCCTCATAATTTAACAAAAGTCTGTGTCTTAACACATCATGTGCCACATCCTTGACATTTTGAGGAGTGACATAATCTTTTCCGTTTAACAAAGCATCAGCTTTAGCCCCAATATACAAACTTATACTTGCTCTTGGCGAGCTTCCATATCTGATATACCTAGAATTTTTTAAATTATATTTAGCAGGATTTCTAGTAGAATCAATTAATCTTACAATATACTCTCTAACTTCATCACTTACATAAATTTTCTGAACCATTTGCTGCATTCTTAATATATCCAACGGACCTATAACACTTCTTAATCCGAAATCCGAAAAAGTCTTAACTGTAATATTTTTTTCTAAAATCTCATTTTCTTCTTTTTTAGTAGGATAACCAATAAATAGCTTAAACATAAACCTATCAATCTGAGCCTCAGGCAGGTTAAAAGTACCTTGGGTTTCAATAGGATTTAAAGTAGCTAAAACAAAGAACGGATGTTCAATATTAAAAGTCTCCCTCCCGATAGTAACTTGTTTTTCCTGCATCGCTTCTAATAAGGCACTTTGAACTTTAGCAGGAGCCCTATTAATCTCATCAGCTAACATAAAATTAGTAAAAATAGGCCCTTTAATAACATAAAAACCCTTGCTTCTCTCATAGGAAGTTATGCCCGTAATATCGCTTGGTAATAAATCTGCTGTAAACTGCACCCTTTTAGTTTTGCATCCCATAACCTGAGACATAGCCCTCATAATTAAGGTTTTGGCAATACCCGGTACTCCCTCTAATAATACATGGCCATTTGATACAACTGCCCTTAAAATACTATCGACAACCTTTTCCTGCCCTACTACAACTTTAGATAACTCTTTCTTAATATTCTGAATATCTGTATGGAACTTATAAAGATCATTTTCATTAATATGGGTTCTTTTATTAGAATCTATATTTTTCCCTGAGAGCTTTAATTTCACCTTCTTCACAATAGAATGAACCCTCTTTTTCATATATCCTCAAAAATATCTTTCAAATAAATACTTTTTGGTAATCTTC
>JAGVZL010000052.1 GCA_018302505.1 Candidatus Woesearchaeota archaeon
TTTATAGATTTTAAAATTATAATAAAATAAAAAACCACTTTAAAATTTTTTTAAGAAATTAAAGTTCCAAACGAAATTAGAGGGGGAGGGTAAAAATCTGAATATTCTATAATATACCTTCTAAATAAGAAAAATATATAAAGGAGTTAGAGAACTAAGGAAATATGGTTCAAGACGAAAATAAAAAATATTCTAAACAAATATTAGGTAAAACAGTTGTTTCTAAAACAGGAAAAAGATTTGGTGAAGTGGGAGACATAAGCTTTGAAACAAGAACAGGAGAACTACTCCAGATTTTATTAAGAAGCCCAACTAGTTATACCGAAGATTTAGATTTAGAGAGATCAAAAGAGGGTGAATTAATTATTCCATTCTCAGCAGTTATAGCAATAGGAGATTTTGTAGTAGTAGCAGAAGAAGATATAATCTAAACCTTTAAAAATACCTTCTTTTCATATATCTTCATGAATTTCAAAGACACTTCTGAAATAAATGTATCTAATGTTATTATAGACCAAATAATAGGCCAAGATAATGTTATTAATATTATAAAAAAAGCCTCTAAACAAAGGCGCCATGTTCTTCTTATAGGCAATTCAGGTACAGGTAAGTCTATGGCCGGTCAGGGAATGGCAGAACTATTGCCTCAAGAGAAACTAGTTGATATTTTATCTATAGATAACCCCGCAGATGATAATAACCCATTAATTAAGACCGTTCCAAAAGGAGAAGGTAAAAAAGTAATTCAAAAAGCAAAACTACAAGTAATGTCTTCTATGAAAAATCAAAATTTCATTTTTTTGGTATTATTAATTTTATCTTTAATAACACCCTGGTTAGTAAGGTCAAAATTCGGGGATATAATGGGGGCAGCAAGTTTAATTGGTTCAATGATGGTTTTAGTTTCATATGTTTTATTCATAAATGTTTCAAGAAAAGCCATAATCGGCCAGCAAATCAGAGTTCCAAAACTATTAGTAGACAATTCAACAACAAACAAAGCCCCATTCATAGATGCATCAGGAGCCCAGGTAGATGCTTTACTTGGAACAGTACTTCACGATCCTTTGCAGAGTGGGGGTTTAGGTACACCCGCCTATGAAAGGGTTATCCCAGGATTTGTGCATAAAGCAAACGGTGGAGTTTTATTTATAGATGAAGTAGGTAATTTGCCCCCAACAGCCCAACAGGAACTATTAACCGCCCTACAAGAAAAGAAGTTCCCAATCACATGCAGAACTGAAAGATCTTCAGGAGCTTCAGTAGTTACAACACCTGCACCAACTGATTTTGTTTTAATTGCAGCAGGAACACCAGACACAATGGAAAATATGCATCCAGCCCTAAGATCAAGAATAAGGGGTTATGGCTATGAAGTATATATGAATAATGATATAGATGATAATCAGGAAAACAGAGAAAGAATAGTAAGATTCATAGCACAAGAAATAAGAAAAGACGGAAAGATTCCTCATTTTACAAAAGAAGCTTGTGAATTAATTATAGAAGAAGCAAAAAAACGTTCAGGAAGAGCAGGTAAACTAACTTTAAGATTGAGAGAATTAGGAGGTTTAGTTAGGGCAGCAGGAGATTTAGCATTAGAAGAAAATTCAAAACTTGTAAATCCAGATCACGTACAAAGAGCGAAAGCCTCAGCAAGAACATTAGAACAGCAAATAGCGGATAAATATATCGAGCAGAAAAAACAATACCAAGTTATTAGAACAAAAGGAGTACAAATAGGAAGGGTTAACGGCCTAGCAGTTTTAGGTTCTGATAATTACTATTCAGGAATTGTCTTGCCAATAGAGTCAGAAGTAACTCCAGGAGGAAAAAAGGCGGAATTCATAGCAACAGGCCAGTTAGGAAAGATTGCAAAAGAAGCAGTAAAGAATGTGTCCGCTATAATCCTAAAACATTTTGGAGAAGACCTAAAAGAAAAATATGATATCTTTACTCAATTTATAGGCACTAGTGAAGGAGTTGAAGGGGATTCAGCATCAATAGCGGTAGCAACATCTATAGTTTCAGCATTAAAAAATGTTCCTGTTAGACAGGATACAGCAATGACCGGCTCTTTATCTGTTAGAGGAGAAGTTTTAGCAATAGGAGGAGCAACCGCAAAGATAGAGGCGGCAATAGAAGCAGGAATTCCAAGGGTAATAATCCCAAAGACAAATGAACAGGATATTGTCCTATCCCCAAAGCAGCTGTCTAAAGTTAAAATTATTCCCGTCTTAACAATTCAGGAAGTACTGAAAGAAGCATTATACTGGAAAGGAAATGAAAAGATTTTGAAGAAACTAACATCTCGTCGATAAGGCAACCTTTAAATAAATGGGCACCACACTTATTTCTATGTTTATTAGAATTAAAAAACGTAAAAACGCTAAATATGCCTATCTAGTAAGAAACCGACGCTATAAGACAAAACCCCGCCATAGACAAAAAGTAGTTAGATATTTAGGGAGAGTTTTAACCCCGGAAAAACAACCCAGAATAAAGGGAGATATAACAAATTTAACATTTAAAGAGTCTGTTATTAACCTTCTAAAAACAGAATTGATAAACCACGATTTCAAAGAAAAAAACAACGAATTCATCCAGGACAATATTAAAGTAAGTATAGAAGATAAGACCGTAACAAAGAATAATAAAATCGTGTCAATAGAATTAAATGAAGGTTTCTTAAACAATTACACATTAAAAGAATTATTAAACTTTGAATTCAATATCAAGCAGCCGCCCTTAATTCAAGGCCATAATTTAGCAAACCTATTAATCTCATCAGGTATTAAACTATCTCCATCTAAATTCTTAAAATTATTCAAAAAAATACATAATCCTTAAAAATAATGCTTTCTTAGTAAATGTTATGAATATAGAATCTATAATTATTAATTTATTAAAGAAACAAACAAAATTAAAAGAGATAACTTTAGAAAATCCCCCAGATCCAAAGTTAGGAGATTATGCCTTCCCATGTTTTCAATTGTCTAAAACATCAAAGAAATCACCGGTAGAAATAGCTAAATCCTTAGAATCTATTAAATTACCAAAAGAGATAGAGAAAGTAAAGGCAATAGGTCCATATCTAAATTTTTACATAAACCCAAACCGACTAGCAGAATCAGTAATTAAACAAATCTTAAAAGAAAAAAATAAGTACGGAGCTAAAAAGAATAAGGAAAAAATAATAGTCGAGTACGTTTCACCCAATACAAATAAATCCCTGCATCTAGGTCACGTCAGAAACGGTCTATTAGGAACAGCATTGTCCAATATTCTACAATCTCAAGGTTATAATGTGATTAAAGCTTCTCTAAATAATGATAGAGGTACTGGAATGTCAGAAGCAATGTTAGGGTACTTAATGTATCATAAGGGAGAAAACCCCAAAACAAAACCCGATCATTTTGTAGCTCAATGCTATGTGGATTATAAACAATCAGAAACTGAAGAAACAAAAGCTAAAGTACAAAAATTAACCCTAGATTGGGAAAATAATAATAAAGAAGTTAGGGAATTATGGAGCAAACTAACAAAATGGGTTTACCAAGGCTACAAAGAGACATATAAAAACCTAGGTATCGAATTTGACAAAGAGTATTACGAATCTAAGATATACACAAAAGGAAAAGAAATTGTTCATCAAGGTCTAAAAAAGGGGATTTTCAAAAAGAAAGACGGGGTAATAATCGCCAAATTAGAAAAATATAATCTTCCTGATAAGATCTTAATAAAATCTGATGGTACTTCTCTCTACATGACTCAGGATTTATATTTAGCTAAATTAAAAGAACAGGATTTTAAGATAGATAGATCTATTTACGTAGTAGCTTCAGAACAGGATTTGCATTTTAAGCAATTATTCCAAATATTAGAACTATTAGATTTTAAAGTGTCAAAAAAATGTTATCATTTAAGTTATGGTTTAGTTAATCTACATTCAGGGAGAATGAAATCCAGGGAAGGAAATGTAATAGATGCAGATGACATAATAGAAGAAGTTACGTCTTTAGCAAGAGAAGAATTAAAAAAGAGAGAAGAAAAAGACATAGAAAAGAAAGCAAGAATAATAGGACTGGCAGCATTAAAATTCTTCATGCTTAAATTTGATAATGCTACTTCATTTGTTTATGATCCCCAACAATCCTTAAGTTTTGAAGGCGAAACAGGCCCATATTGTCAATACACTTACGCAAGAATAAAATCTATTTTAAGGAAATGCAAGACCAAAGTGCCGGTTAAAATTACTGATTTAACGACGGGAGAAGAAAAGAATATTATAATGTTGCTTTACAAATACCCCAAAGTTCTTGAATATTCAGCTGAAAACTATAAACCACATTTACTTTCAAGATTTATCCTAGATTTATGTCAGGCCTTTAACGAATTTTACCATCAACATCAGATATTAAAAGCAGAAAAAGACTTAAAGGTATCAAGGTTAAATCTAATAATCGCAACATCAATAATAATTGAGAATAGCTTAAAACTATTAGGAATAGAAACACTGGAATCTATGTAAATCACTATAATAAACTTTAAAAACCCCCCATTCTTAAAAAATATCATGCCAATTGTAGGTTTTAATTTTGACAAGTTAAGTGTAGAAAGGAAAGCCCCATTACAGAAAGGAATGAAAGCCACCCATAATATTACAATAGATGATATTAAGGAAGAGCCTCTTAATTTAGGTGAGAAAACTAAAAAACAAGGGTTAAAGTTTTCTTTTGAATATATTGTGGACTATCAGCCAAAGATTGGTGAAGTTCTGATTAAAGGGCATATCCTCTATCTTGATGATGAAAAGAAGATAAAAGAAATCGTATCCAAATGGAAAAAAGAAAAGAAGATGGATGCGGATATCACAGCACATTTAATCAACACGGCGATAATAAAATCCACGATAAAAGCATTAACTTTAGCTCAGGATTTGAATTTGCCTCCTCATCTACCTATTCCAACAGTTGTTAGAAGACAAGAAACAAAAATCTCAGATAACGCTAAAGATTATATAGGTTAATTCTAAAATAAAAAAGAAGGAATCTTAAAGATCCCTAGAAGATACTGTTTTTCTGTTATTTGCTTTTGCTCTTTGAGCTGCTTTCCTTATCAAATTAGCAACTTCATCGTTAAGTGCATTTGCAAAATCACCAGAGACGTTGCAACCTTCTGCATGGTCCTTTATTTTCGATCTTACAACAACCAAATCTGTCATTATTTCACCTCGCTATGTTATTTTAATAATCTTGGTTTAACTATTTTTCTTTAAATAATTTGTGGTTTACAGCCTCCAAATAGGCAAAATACTAGGGTTTAAGGATATTAGGAAACCCATAAGGAAATTAGGATATTCGTGAACAATAAAATATTAATATTCTAAGCATTAAGCAAGCATTAAGCAAGCAAAACGTAAGAAATGCTTTTAAAAAAGCAAAAGAAGATATAAATAGAGTAGATAATGATATTTTAAGCTTAAAAAATAATATTTTTGATGTAAAAAGCAAAATTTCGTCTTTAAAAGAGGAATTAAGTAAAATTATACCTTTTTTAGAGAAAATAAGCACAAAACAACCAGCTTTAGCTGTGGAAAGTTCCATAGGAAATGAAGGGGTCTTAAGCAAGCAAGCAAGCAAGCAAGCAAGCAAGCACTCGACAATTGAGAGGTTAGAAGAGGCAAAAGACTTACAAGACTCAATAAAAGCTCAATTTCAAGCCCTCACAAAGAAGGAGTTCCTCACTTTTTTAACAATTTACCAACTAGAGGAGGAATTAGAGTTTGTAAGGTTTACCGATATAGCGAAGCGTCTAAACCTCTCGGAAGGCTGTATAAGGGCATATGTAACTAAATTATTCGAGAAGAATATCCCCATAACAAAGAAAAAGATCAATAACCGTATAGTCAACCTCTCACTTTTGCCGGAATTTAGGAAATTAGACCTCAAAAAAGCCCTCACAAATATGTATTATCATCTAGATCCTCTCCAAAGGAACCTTTCTGACCAATTCTAAGCCCAAATAGCTCTCTTTTTTTAATAAAATAACTTTTATTATGAGGAAATAACCAAGAATACCACTCACTTTTGTTATTTATCAGAACTATTCACTATATAATCTCTCTTCATACATTCTTTTTTATTATTAGTGCCCCTATATTATCACTCACTTTGTCATTTATCACGAACTTTTAAAGAATTACTATTCGACGAACTTTGTAGGAACAATCTATAGAAACTATAGAACGTTTATAGGATAATTCTTTCAAAGGCCAAGTATTAAATACCTTCCTACGGACGTCGTAGACGTCTACGACACTTCCTACGACAGTCGTCGACAAGTCGTCGACATATATTTTACCGTCGAAAAATATATAAATAAGAAAGTATCTATAAAGAACATGTTAAAGTGGTTGATAGGAAATCATGTAAAAAAAGAAATTAAAGATCATTTGAATAATTTACATCTTCACCTAGCACATTCTTTCTCAAATATCAAAGACGATATCTCAAATATCCATGTACATCTTAAAAATAAAGACCAAAAATTCTTAGAATTAGAACATAAAATTCACTTATTGGAAACAAAATTATTTTATGCCTTACAACCTAGGGAAGCTCCAAAACAAATAGCAGAATCAGAAGAAGATGAAGTGGAACTCAAAGAAGAAGCAGTGAGGGTGGATCATGAATTAACCCATACACAACAAACTATCCTAGCAGCCTTATATCAACTACAATCTCAATTTAACAGTCCCATCTCTTTCAAATCGTTAGCTAAATACCTATACCCCGCAAAGGACTATACTGCTGTAAGAACCACATTATCAGAATATTTAGACCTCTTAACCGAATATAATCTAGTTTCAAAGAAGAAAGTTGGTAGGGAAACTGTGGCAAAAACAACGAAAAAAGGTCAAAAGTTAGCCAAATCAATCTTAAAAAATAAAAATAACAAATTAAATATTGAAATAGGTTAACTTATTTCAATTAATTTTATATACTTGTTTCACTTTCCATTAAAATAATGACGGAAACTTTGGAAGAAGTGGCGATAAATGATGACGGCTATCCAAGAGTATCTGAAATCTGTTTAAATCATATTTTAGGGCTTAATCAACTTTCTCAAGAACAACTTCAAAGACTAATGGAAATAGGAGATCATGATAAATATAAATTCTGTTCAGGCTGCAAACGGGATTGGGGGAATCAATATTGCCAAGATTATAACCCTTATCTCTTAATAAAAGGAGTTCACACATAAAAATTCTAAGCAATTCTTAAAATATTTATTCAACCAAAAAATTTAAAAATAAGTGTATATTTGTTAGTTAAGTGTATATTTGTTAGTTAAATGGTAGAAAAAATAAACCATCAAGATATTTCCTTAGATAATGTGGCTGTTTTGACAGATATGGGCATTAATCAAAGACAAGCCCTAGAAACATTAGCTGTTTTTTCAGATTTAAGGATTGCAATGGCAGTAGTAGGGACTTATAAACATCCTCCAACAAAATTGGGTCAAACTTTTGGAGATTATGATCATTATCTTACCCAAATTATATATGCAATATCAGGTATATCTCCCCCTTCTGATGAGCTTACTTTATATGAAGATGAAGTTGCAGAGCGGACTACAATGGTTTCAGAAAGAGAATTACATCAAGATCGTTATAGGGACAGACCTTGGAATTCTAGCCATTTTTATGAGCATTTAGCATCCAGATTAGGAGAATAAAACTTTTAAGCAAAAACTAAAACTTTTATTTTAATTAAAATCATTCTAAAAATGTAATACTCTTCCTAATCTCTTAGGTAAAATGTCCCAAAACATGCCTAAAACGTAATATTTCCACCAAGTATTACATTCAAATTCAAATTTTGCCACTACAAGGCTTGTACATAAACTATATAAACTAATTCGTCTAATGCTAATTAGATGAAAAATGATGAGGTGATAGAAAAAGTAGAAAGAGAATTAAAATTGTTAGGGCTTAGTCCTAGAACCATTAGCTCTTATCAACTATATCTTAAAGAACTATTCAAATTTACTGGAAAACTTCATTCAAGAATTCAGTTTAAAGATATTAAGCAATTCTTAGAATATTTAACTTTAGAAAAAAACTATTCCGGCTCAAGTTTAAACATCGTGAGATCAGCAATTTCTTTCTATTATGAGAAAATGTTAGAAAAATATCCTATTAGTAAGATAAGGGTTAAGAAAGTAGGCAAAAAACTTCCAGGAGTCTTAACAAAACAAGAAGTAAAAAAAATAATTGATGTAGCCGATAGCCTAAGAGATAAATTAATAGTTCAAATAATGTATTCCTGTGGTTTAAGGGTTTCCGAAGCTACAAACCTAAAATTAGAAGACTTAGATACCTCTAGAATGGTTGGCATTATTAGGTCTGGAAAAGGAAACAAAGATAGGGCAATTCAATTAAACACACCATTAGTAAACAATATTGAAGCTTATCTCAAAACTAAAAAACTACCTTCAAAATTCATATTTTCAAAAACAAATGGAACACCTTACACTACTAGATCTTTTCAGATTATCATAAAAAAACTAGCAGAAAAAGCAGGAATAACAAAAAGGGTCCATTCCCATATATTTAGACATGCTTTTGGAACTCATTTAGTTGAAAAAGGAATAAACATTGTAAGGGTGCAGGGAATGATGGGTCATTCTAATTTGGAAACAACAAAAACTTATGTTAATCTATCTGCTGAGCAATTTAAAGGAGTTGGAAATTTATTGGATGATTTGGAAGAAGAATGAAAGACACAATATCTGTCAAGACAATAGAAATGGTGCAAGACATATTTCAACAAGGAGATGAAAGATATAACGATTATCAAAGTGCAATAGATGTTGCAGAATTCATAGATAATAATGCAATAATAGTAGAGAAAAAAGAAATAGATGCTGTAAAAATTCCTAAAAAAGAAATAGACGAAATAAATGGACCTCAGCAATATTACAAAGCACTGGCAAAAAGAGTCTCAGATAAGAAAGGTTACAGATTTATAGGCTATGAAAAAAATTTCCCTGGCGGAATAGTTGATGCTCTAGCAGAAGATACTTCCGGAAATAAAATTGCCATAGAATGCTGTTCATGCAGGATTTCCAAGGCAATAAGCTACTTAGAAGAAGAAAACACTATTTTATGGATATTATCTATTTCAGATAAACCAATAGAAGTTACAAAATACCCCCTATTTATAATCAAAAGAGGCCCAAATTGGGATGCTGTCTATAAAAGATATAATGGCTGGAGAATAAATTTAATTAAAAACGTTAAAAGTCCAAGGGATTAACTTTTTTTGTAAATATTGTCATGATGGTCATAATCAGTAAAATAAATGAAATCTTTTTGTTTATCATAAGAAAACACAAGCACAAAAGATTTTTTAATATGTACACTTTTAAATAATTGTAATGGATTCCTCAGGTTCTTATAATGCTCAGGATCATCACAATTAATAATTTCTTTAATTTTATTCAGAATCTGCCCATAAGCATCTTTATCTTTTTTTGAAATTTTCTCCAATGTTTTTTCTAGATTTTTGCTTAATTTATAAGGACGAGCCATTTTAACCCGACTCTATTTTCTTTCTCAATTCTTCTATAGATCTAAAAGTTTCACCATAACCTTCTTTCTCAATTCTCTTTATTTTTTCAATATATTCAGGCCTTAACTCAGGTTCTAGAAGTTCTTCTCCATAGCCCATAGTTACTAGTTCTATTGCTTCTGACTTGTCTTTCAAATTATGCTTTGCTTTTACTATGTTTAATATATGATTTGCATTCTTGCTAATGTTTATTATTGCCTGTACCATATTAACATGATATTAATATAATATTTATAAAGTTTTCTACACACTATCATAACCACATAAAACAATATCTGGTTTTTTAATACCTTTAAAATATTTGCAGATTGAGACATTTTTAACAGCGCATTTATGTTTATTCGTATTTTCTTCTTCATTCCAGGGGCATTTATCCTGTTTCCAGGAAACATCTTTTTGTGTTATTAGATCAATATCCATGTTTGCACCTTTCAGTTGTTTCATAGAATTGTCCTAAATTAACAAATCTTAAAAACTTTCTTGTCTTATAAAATTCTGATGTTAAAATGAATATGGTAGATGTAATATCTTTCGTAGTTTTGTGGATTATAGCCAGTTTGATCTGGGCCATATGGTTGGATGGAGTTTATACACCGATAGCAGGAGTAATTACCGCAGGTATAGCTTCTGGCGGATTTAAATTAATATTCCATAATAAATAAAATGGACAAAAAAACAAATCTCCACGAATTAAAAGAAAAAATAAAGAAATTTTGTGAAGAAAGAGACTGGGATCAATATCACAATGCAAAAGAGTTATCTATCGGGATTATTACAGAGGCTTCTGAATTATTGGAACATTTCAGATTCAAATCAGAAAAAGAAATAGAAGAAATGTTCAAAAACGAAAAGAGAGAACAAATTTCAGAGGAATTAATAGACACTCTTTACTTTATCTTGAGATTCGCACAAAAATACAATATAGATTTAACAATCGAATTAAATAAAAAGATGGAAAAGAATCATAAAAAATATCCAATAGACAAAATCAAGGGAAGCAATAAAAAATATACTGAAATATGAGACTCTACGAAGACGCAGTTAAAGCATTCAAAGAAGATGTAACACAAAATAAGATAGCAGATAAGATTTCAAATAGATATCAGGATTATTATAAAAAAAAAGCAAGTATTTCAGAAGTTAGATCTTGGACTAATTCTTTAAATTTTGTAAAAAACGTCTTAGAATACGCACCCATTGAAGAAAATAAGATTATTGTTGAATATGAATTACCTTACTCGGAAAAAAGAATAGATGTTTTAATATTTGGAAAAGATGCACAAGGAAATGAAAATATTGTAGTTATAGAACTAAAACAATGGTCAAATGAAAATGTAGATGATTCTGAGCATGAAGGTAATGTAAGGGTAGATTACGGAAAAGCTAAGGTGGAGTTGCCTCATCCATCTTTACAGGTAGAAGGGTATTGCTGGCATCTAAGGGATTTCTTAACTGTTTTTGATGAAAAACCACAAATCTTACTAAATGCTTGTATTTATTGTCATAATTATAATAAAGGAGAAAATGAAGTTCTTTATTTGCCCAAATTCAAAAAAGACCTTGAAACTTATCCGGTCTTCTCAAAACAAGAAATGAAAGACCTTGGAGAATTTCTTAAAACAAAATTATCCTCAGACTCAGGCTTAGAAGTTTTTGGAAGATTCACCCACAGCATTTTACGACCTTCTAAAAAATTAATGGAACATACAGGAGAAATGATTAATGAACAAAAAATATTCAACTTAATTGATGAACAAATTACTTCCTATAATGCAATTATGCATCAAGCTAAAAATTTAGCTCAATCAAAAGAAAAATCCGTTATAATAATTAAAGGCGGACCTGGAACCGGAAAATCTGTAATAGCCTTAGAAGTAATGGGGGAGTTATTAAGAAGAGAAATTAGTGTTATCCATGCAACAGGTTCTTCAGCATTTACAAATACTTTAAGAAAAATTCTCGGACCCAGATGTGCAAACCAATTTAAGTTCTTCAATAGTTTTATTGATAAATCAAAATTTAAAGAAAATGAATTCGATGTTTTAATTTGCGATGAAGCACATAGAATTAGAAAAACAAGCGATAGTATGTATACACAAAAACATCTTAGAACAGGAGAACCGCAAATAAATGAACTTATTAGGGTAGCTAAATTAATTATCTTTTTTATAGATGAACACCAAGTTGTTAGACCTAATGAACTCGGAAGTGTTAATTTAATAAAAAAAGCGACAGAAACTTTTGATGCTAAAATTTATGAAATGCCGGAATTAAAAACACAGTTTAGATGTGGTGGCTCAGGAAATTATTTAGAAAAAATTGAAAAAGTATTAAGGATCTACGAAGAAGGTGCAGACATCGAACTCGATGAAGAAACAAAAATGGAATTCAAAATTGTAGATTCTCCTCACGAATTAAAAAGATTAATTGACCAAAAGAATAGAGAAAAGAAGAATTCAGCAAGAATGGTTGCAGGGTTCTGTTGGCCATGGAGTAAACCGAATAGGGATGGTTCTTTAGTTAATGATGTTAAAATAAATGATTTTGAAATGCCTTGGGAGAATAAAGATGAATTTTGGAGATGGGCAACCGAAGATTCCGGAATGGATCAAGTTGGGACAGTCTACACTTCTCAAGGATTTGAATTTGATTATATTGGAGTTATTTTCGGAAATGATCTAGTCTGGAATAAAGAAACAAAAAGCTGGTACGCAAAACCTGAAAATTCTTGTGATAGTGCTGCTAAGAGGGGAAATGATGAATTCGCAAAACATCTAAAAAACGTTTATAGAGTTTTATTAACAAGAGCCCACAAAGGAGTCTTTGTTTATTTCATTGACGAAACTACTAAAGAATATTTTAAAGAGAATGCTAAGAAGCTAGGATTTAAAGTCTAACCAGTTCCAAAAACTATCTTTACCAATTATAACATGGTCTAAAACTAATATTCCTAATATTTCACCGGTTTCTATGATTTTTTTTGTGATTTCTATATCCTCTTCTGATGGTGCAGGATCTCCGGATGGATGATTATGTACAAGCATTATACTAAAAGAATTTTCTTTAATAGCAGCCTTAAAAACTTCTCTTGGATGTATCAAAGAAGCATTCAAAGTACCAATACAAATCCTATGAACTTTATTAACACAATTTTTAGTATCTAAGCAAACTACATACAAATGCTCTTCATTATAGTCTTTAACTCTATTAACAAACATATCAAAAATATCTTTAGCACTTTTAATCTCTTTTTTATTAAACCCACCATTAACTAATGTTCCATATCTTTTGCATAATTGAATTAAGCTTAAAATCTTTAAAGCAGCTACTTTATCATTATTGCATTCTTTTTTAAGAACTTCAAAGCCAATATCATAAATCTTATTCAAGTTATATTTTTTTAATAATTTATTAGTAAATTCTAAAATACTGGCATCTTTAACTTTTCCAAGAACAATAGCCAATAATTCATAATCGCTTAAAACCCCAGCACCATATTTAATTAACCTCTCACTAGGCCTGTCATAAAAAGCTATTTCTTTAATCTTCATTTATCTAAACTTAAATTTTTGCTTTAAAAAGATTAATAGAATTTAAACTATATTTTAGAATTAACAAAAGTAACACCATGGAGACTTCTTTATTCAGAAAAACTCAATTTCCAATCAGTTTCTCTTTGAGTAATATCTTCCAAATGTTTAGGGTCTATTCCAATTCTATAATCCCCACTATTTCCAAAAAATCTAACATTTTTTCTATCTATATCTACTTCCGCCCTGCCAGCCCCACTCATCCTATATTCAATAGCGGGTTTTCCAAGCCACGCCCCTCTTCTAAAGTTCATTGATGGGATAGAATCTCCACTACTCCTCCCCCTAATCCATTCGCAATCATAAACAATATCATGTTCTATTAAAATCCTATGGAGTATTTGGCCATGCATTGTTCCTTTATCTCCAAACAATAAATCAGGAGTACCATTAACATATACCTGAACTATTTTATATTCTCCAGATCGAACAGGCCATAAAACTCTCATTCTAGAGGGTGGTAAATTATGGCATCTAAAGATAATTCTAAAACCTCTAAAGCATAAGAGATAGAAGAAATAGCAGAAGAGGCTGGGAAATTACTCAAGGAAGCCAAAAGATTATTCTTTCTTTGATTTCTTACCAACTTTAGAAGTTCTTTCTAACAAAGAGATAAGTTTTAAATCAATTTTTCTGTTAGAACCTATATTTTTAATAAGCAGATTGAATTGATATTTACTATGAAAACTCTCTCACTAAAACAGCCTTACGCAGAATTAATTTTACAAGGAAAGAAAAAAATAGAACTAAGAACTTGGAATACTAAATTTAGAGGAGAATTCTATATTCACGCTTCATTAACTGCTGATAAAAAAAGCAATGGAAAGATTCAGCTTTAAAGAATTGCCTTTAGGATATATCTTAGGAAAAGCAACTTTAGTTGATGTTAAAAAATATGAAACTGAATGACAGCATAAAAAAGACAAAGATTTGCATCTAGCTTCATCCTCCTGGGGAAACTATGGTTTTATCTTAAAAAATCCAAAAAGAATTGCTCCAATAAAAACAAAAGGAAAATTAAATTTCTGGGAATATAAGATTCAATAAAGTATATTTTAGAAAGTAAGAAATTTTAAATATCATTATCTATTAATTTAAATAATGCAAGGATACACATCTAATGAAGCGTACTCTTTATTCCTGAATTATATTTTTCTTTCGAGAGAAGATTTGGGAGCACAGTCTGCAGATCCAGAAGAGAATCCAGAAACTGCAGAAAAAGATAACTTTCTAAATTCTTATTTAGCAGCCACATTAACTTCAAGATTAAGTGCAAAAGTAAAACCAGCAAGAATAGAAGAGATTTCAACAATAGTTGGTTCAGATGAAGGACCAAGATTAAGAATTTTAAGATTACAAAGAGAAGCAGATCAAGGTTTAATTTTTCATGGGGTTTTTACAGAAACACCTAAAGATTATGAAACAGTAGGAATAGCATATAGTTCGGCAGCAGGAATTTGTAATAAACTACAAGATCCAACAGGAGAAATATTTGCATATATTGATGAAAATCTGGATTTTTGTATAGGGTTGCTCCATCATTTAAGTATTGCATATTTAGCAGCCCATGGAGTTTCAGAAGCACAATTGCATAGAATGACGTTAGCACAAACACCAGATGAATCATTAGACTCTTTTCTAGATTATTATCATATATATCTAAACGAAACAGATCAAGAAAAAAGAAATCTATTAGTTCAACATCTCCAGGAATCAAGAGAAGTAGCACAACAATTAAATCCTAAACTTATTTTTCCTATTATAGAATAATTTCAAAACACCGCAATTCACATCTTCTTTTTAACATTTCTCGGCACAGGCACTTTCTTAATAGAATTTACATTAACTTTTTTTAAATTACTAGTTCTTGAATAGAAGTCAGCTAAATAAACCTCTCTAGAAAAAACTGGAAGTTCTTTTCCACTAGGTTGTCCTTCATAAGGTATTAATTCATCCATTTTATCTTTATCACAGAACTTTTTTTATTTTATTAACAAATTTAGCCTTTTAAATTTTACTTTTTAAGAAATCGCACGCTTTATTCCCTAAGTAAACTCCGAATTCATCATATATCCTTCCACCTAAATAAATCCTCTTTCCCGAAATCTCCCCGGGGGAAATAGTTAGACTATCCCAATCCACAGGAACTTGTAAAAATCTCAAAACATCAGGAGGAACGTAAAATAATCTTCCGCTTTCTCCGTCGCGAAGATACAAATCAGACCTATTATCAACTTTTCCAATTAAGCTGCCATTGGTTGCTCCACTATTTATAACCCTCTCTCCTCTAGTCATCATAAATATCTGTCCTCTTAATTTTTCAACATCATTTCTAAACATTAAAACAGCGCCAACAGAATCAAAAGTGCTTGTCCTATAATGGATTCTTTCAAAAGGAGTGTCTTCAAAGCCCGGAACAAAATTTCTAAAGCAATAATCCAATACTTCATCGTCTAAAGCTTCTCCTTCTATTAATCTTAAAGCAATATCATTCTCTAATTCTCCTCTTTCTTGATTTAAATCCCAATGGGTCATATCATCAAAAGAATTACCCTTATCAGCCAGATACAATTCCATGGCGATCTCTATTTTTTCAGCTAAATTTTCTTCCATAAGATAAACCCATTTTTTGCAATTTAAAAAAACTATTAAAAAACAAACTATATTTTAGAAAATCTCACATTAGTGAGTCTCATAATCAAATAGATACTTAATAAATCTATAATAAACTTCTTACAAAATGTCCAATTTCTTGATAGTAGTAAATAGCAAGTATACAAGGGGGCAGGTATTTGGCGCCATAAAACAGGGCTTCAGAAGCATAAGAAATCCCAACTTCCAAATCCGGTCTGGGTCTTCCTCTAATCGCAACATTAGCTTCATGCCACTTTTTATCTCCAGAAATGGGCACTAAGAATCTCACAAGTTCATCTAAATTATCCATACTGCAACGATGTGTTTCCAATTTTTAAATCTTTTTAGACAGTCTATCCTAACATACATCTTTCTCTACTAGGAAATTTTCCAGTAACTACAGTTTCATAAGCCCATCTTAAAATTCTATAACCATCACTCAAATAATTTCTTAACTCTACCTTATCTTCATCAGCAATTAATACAGCACCAATAACATAAACCGGAGAGATAATTGTAGCTAATGTAGCAGCACTCCCCCAAACAAGTCTTTTTTTCCTGTCTAAATTAATTTCAACTAAGTCATTCATTTTCTAAAGAAGGGTCTCTAAAAGCAAGTTCTTCTAATCCATTTAATATACCCCTATTTATATCTCCCATATATCCTAAAAATTCTCTATAATCCCCTCTCATTATAGCTCTGCCAGCACCGACTCCTAAAAATAAAGGATAAGCAATAATCATCCCGCTAACACAAAGTCCTGTTCTTAATTTATCTCCTAAGTCGCTCATTTTAATCCTCCAGACAAGTTTGATTAAATCATTAAGGAAAATAGTATTTTAAAAACTTTCTAAAAATAACCATTTATCACAAATACCCAACTAATTTTTAAACTTAACTTTTAGAAAAATTCTATACACACGATGTGTATTTAAAACATAAGATCTAAATAGTAATTTATACACACGATATTTATGAATCTAACAAAAAAAGATATTGTAGCAATAAACGAGAAATTTGCTTCAGGTCACTTTGAGAACGAATCAAGCTTAAATTTTGCATTAAAGCATTCAAAACACTCAATTGCCTGGACAAAGCAGTTAGCTTATTTAATTAGGGCCGTCTTAATAGACCACGTTTTTGTTGATGCCAATAAAAGAACTTCATATACATTATTGCTAACCTTTGTAGAGTTAAATGATTGGAATATTGATGAAAAACAAGCAGTAGAGATAATAAAGAGTTTAGTATTAAAAAAAGAAAAAAGCATAACTAACATTCAAAGGAGGGTAGAAAATGCCATCACAAAGTGAGTTTCTAAAAAATGCACTAAAAATAATAAAAGAGAAACCTTCAGGATTCAAAGCATTAGAAGAGTTTGAAAAAACAGGAAGAACAATCTTAAAAACAAGATTAAATTTCACAATAGACAGAGAAACAGCCAGAAAATTTAGGGATTACTGCAGGAAACATAAGCTAAACATGTCTAAAGAAGTTGAGAATTTAATTAAAAAGAGAATTAATTTAAACTAAAAAATTATATTTTCACTAACGAAGTTTATATCTTAACACTTCCTCTCTAAAAGGATGATACCCGCCCCTTCCATCATCATATAGATAAGTAGTTCTTATTTCCCTGATTCCTCTAGATATTCTTTCTACAGGATCACTCTCTCCAATCCCAACCATCCAGCCGTCAATACTAAACCATCTAACATCATTATACCTTCCATTACAAGTCTTTTCTCTTTCAGGTTCAAAGAGCCATGGATAAAAAACAACTTCGCTTCCAGCCATAGACTAATCTAAATAAGTAAATCTTTTATAATTTTCCAAAAGAAAAAATGGCTATTTTGTAGCCATCTTTATAGCCCACAACGCAGATAGACCTACTAAAACATAAACAAGTCTTTCCAGCCAGGCTACGGATCCTAGGATAACGTTCACCAAGTTAAAATTGAAAGCACCAACTAATCCCCAATTAACTCCTCCAACAATAACAAGAACTAAAGTTACCCGGTCCAATACGCTTTTTTTATCAGCCATGGAATCACCTCTATAAAATCTATATTTTAGCTATATATAAAATTAACTGGAAAAATAAGTTTTTTATATAAGTTCGTATAATCCAAAAAGATGGATAAAGAAGAATTTTTAAAAAAATTAGAAGCAGAATTAAAAATTTCAAGCAATTCCACACATACAATCCGGAACTATTTATCTTCTAATAAATTTTTATTGGATTTTGCAAATAAGACTCCGGAGGAGATTACTCATGAGGATGTTAAATCCTACTTAGCTGAAAAACTAAATAACGCTTCCTCAATGACTAAGATCTTATTTTTATCCGCAATTAAATATTCTTTCTCAAATATTCTTAAAAAAGATATAACAATAGATATTAAAAGACCGAAAAAAGAAAAGAAAATTCCTTCTGTTCTATCAAAAGAAGAAGTTAAAAGTTTAATGGATTCAATTCAAAATAAAAAATCAAAGTTGATGGTTTCTTTAACTTACGCTGCAGGTTTAAGGGTTTCAGAATTGGTAAATTTAAAGACCCATGATTTTGACTTTACTCAAAAAACAGGGCATATTAGGCAGGATAAAGGAAGAAAAGACAGAATCTTTAATATCCCGGAGAATTTATTGGAAGATTTGCAAAAACAAGCTGAAAAACAAAAAGAAAAGAACCAATTATTTTTATTTTCAAGTTTTAAAGGTCAGATGACCACAAGAAATATTCAAAAAATAGTTTCAAAAGTAGCTAAGAAAGTAGGGATAGAAAAGGAAGTTCATCCTCATACATTAAGACATTCTTTCGCGACGCATTTATTGGAAAACGGAACTGATATCAGGCACATTCAAAAGCTATTAGGTCATAGTTCGTTAAATACAACTCAAGTTTATACAAATATTTCAGCAGAGCAGATAAAGAAGATTAAAAGCCCAATAGATAGTCCTTAAATTTCAATACTTTATTCTAACAACCTATCATAAGCAACATTAACCTTACTCGCCAAAAATTCGTAAGCTAAATCTTCTTCAAGTGTAACTTTTGTACTTCTCTTAATTCTCTGATTATATGCTTGAATAGCAGTAGATAATAAATCAAAATAAAGGTGCCTTTCTCCCTCTTCTATTATAGCAGGTGGATATCCAGACATATTCAATAATACATTTTGAACCATCCGGGCAGTTCTCCCATTTCCATCCATAAATGGATGTATCCTTACTAAGTGGATATGTGCATGAACTGCTTTTTCTAAAGGCAAATCGATTCCCTTGTTTTCAAATAGGAACATATTTAATTCACTTTCTATTTGGTCAGCTTCTGGCGGGACCTGACCCCCATAAAGTACCATTTCCCTCCTAATCCCCCTAACAACATCCGGTTCAATTTTTCTGGCTATCGCTGTAAAATATTCAGTAGTGAACTCTCCATCATCAGGGAATATAATTTTAGCAAGGGTCCACGCATTTGCCAGCCTTGTAGTAGCCCTCTGCAAATCTTTTCGAGCGATTCTTTGTGCCCTTTTTGGCAAATCTCGTATATGTGCTAATGGGAACTCAATTCTTGCAGAATGAGCAATATGTCTTAAATCTTCGGGACGGGTTAATTGTGCCTCTCTACCCAATCCCCTTCTAGACACCTTATAATTAACTAAATTTAAAGTTGGATCTTCCAAAGTCTTCTTCCTTTTCCCTTCTATCTCCAAGTATAGGTTTCTTAAATTCACTGATCTTGACATAAATCAAAGTAGGAATCAAACATTTATAAATTTAACTATTTTGTAACCCTTAATTAGTGGTATCAAGATAAGGTTTATACAAATCTGGTTCTTTTTAAAATATTTACACCAATTAACAATAACTTTAAATACTTTAAAGCCTTCACTATCGTCGACAAAAAGGGAGGTGTCAAAATGGGAAAGATAGTTGTTAAGAACGCAGTTACAAGAAAGCCTGGACATTTATACTATATTGATGGACAAGGCAATGTATGTGAAGCAGTTATGGCAAGAGGCGGAAGAAAGAAAAAAGCTACAAAAAAAACTACAAAAAAGAGGAAATAATTTTCTCCTCTTCTTTTTTATAAATAAAATCTATTCTCCGATAGGTTTATCAATTTTCTTTTTCTGTTTCTAATTAATGGGTATAAATTCATCTT
Source organism: Candidatus Woesearchaeota archaeon (assembly GCA_018302505.1). GTDB lineage: Archaea > Nanobdellota > Nanobdellia > SCGC-AAA011-G17 > ARS1403 > JAGVZL01. Next base: position 20,032 of record JAGVZL010000052.1, read on the forward strand.
ACGAATCTAAAAAAGGAGAAATTAAACAAAGATTAAAAGAATTTAAACAAAATAAAGATTATTTTTATGAATTATGTTTTTGTTTGTTGACGCCGCAAAGTAGCGCAAGAGGAGCGGATTATTGTATCCAAAAATTAAAAGAATTAGATTTTAAAAACAAAGATATTAATCCTGTTCCGATTTTAATTCAAAGGATAAGATTTCATAACAATAAAGGCACTTACTTGTTGGAATTCAAAAAGAATCAAGAAAATATTTTTAAAAATTTAAATGGAATTAAAGATAATAAAGAAAAAAGAATGTACTTAGTAAAAAATGTGAAAGGCTTGGGATTAAAAGAAGCATCTCATTTCTTAAGAAATACAGGTCATGAAAATTTAGCAATCTTAGACAGGCATATTCTAAAAAATTTAGCTAAATTAAATATTATTGAACTGCCGAAGACATTAACACCGAAAATTTATTTTGAAATAGAAAATAAATTCCAGAATTTCTCTAAAGAAGTTAACATTCCGATGGATGAATTAGATTTATTATTCTGGTCAATGGAAACCGGAGAAATATTCAAATGAATTATCTAGACCAATTAAGAGAATTAGAAAAATTAGGAAACTCCATGATTCGTTTGGCAGCAGAAGAATGGGATCAACATTGGAAAATCTTGATTTCCACAATAATGTCTGCAAGAACAAGAGATGAAGTTACAATCCGGATAGCGAATAATTTATTTAAAAAATATCCAACAGTAGAAAAATTAGCTAAAGCGGAATTAAAAGAAATTGAAAAAATAATAAAGCCAGTTAATTTTTACAAAAATAAAAGTAAAAACATTTTGAATTGTGCTAAAACTTTAATTGAAGAGCACAAAGGAATTATTCCATTAACATTTGAAGAATTACTTAAGCTTCCAGGTGTCGGAAGAAAAACCGCCAATGTATTTTTATCAGAAATAGGAATAGTTGCTGTAGGGATAGATACCCATGTTCATTACATAAGCAATAAATTAGGATGGACTAAAAATAAAACTCAGAAAGGAATAGAAGAAGATTTAAAAAAATTATTTCCCAAAAGTATATGGAAAGAAATAAATCCTATCTTAGTGAGGTTTGGAAAAACTTATACAAGCAGAAAGAAAAAAGATGGATTATTAGAAAAAATAAAATCTATCTAATCAATAAGCGATAATTATAAATACTTCTTTTTATAAAAAATGGTTATGGAAAAAAGATTAGTTTTATTCAGGTTGGAAGGATGTCCATACTGTAAAAAAGCGGAAAAAGCATTAGATTCTAAAGGATTAAAATATAAAAAGATAGAAGTTCCTTCAAGTAAAGCAGAGAGAACATTACTAAAACAATTATCAGGCCAGGATTCAGTTCCTGTTCTATTGGATGTTATCGGTTCAAAGAGCCAGGATGATGACATTTTGGAATGGTTAGAAAATCAATGAATATCTAATTCATACGTCCTTATTTTTGCAACCTCAATCCCAACCCCAGACTCAACTATTTCCCATGAACTGATAGTACTTAACTTCCCTACTAAATCCCTTCCTCTTTCGCCGCTGGGGACATAAATATGGTTAACACCATCCCCATGATTCAATCTATAAATATCAAATAACTCTTCTTCCATTTTTAAAAATAAAAAATAAGGATTATAAAATATCCTTAATTCGTCCAATATACTCAGCAATTTTATTGCCAGGTTCTGTTAATTTAATTGTTTTTATTCTTCCCTGCTTTTCAAAGCTTACTAATTTTGCTCTTTCCATCTCTTGCAGAATTTTTACAGTGTGGGAGTACGTACAATCTACTTCCTTAGCTAAAACACTTCCATATCTATTCCTTGTATTCTTTTTCAAAGCTACTAATATCATAGCCGGTTTTCTTCTAAAAAACACTTCGAAAATATCTTTTTTACTCATCTTTTTCCCCCTACACCTCTTCTCTAAAACTTATGTTTAGATATATATTTAAATACTTATCGGTAAGAAGAGTTTTCTTCTAAAACCCTAAATTGCAACGATATAAACCCATTATAACCAATAAGTTTAAATAAATTTATCTTATCTTTTACTTGCATGTTCAATATAAAATTAATAAGAGAACATCCGGAAATTGTCAAGCAGAACCTAAAGAAAAAACAGGCTAGTATGGATGATTTTCTAAAAGTAATCGACTTAGATAAGAGATATTTAAAGTTAAAACAAAATGTTGAGAGCTTAAGAAACCAAAGAAATGTTGCTTCTTCTGAAATAAATGAACTGCAAAAACAAGGGAAAAATATAAAGGAAAAGATTAAGGAAGTAAAAGAAATCCCTTCGAGGATTGAAGACATTGAAAACAAAATTGAAAAAATAAGAAAAGAATTAGACTATTATTTGCATAGAATCCCTAACATAATGCATCCTGAAGTCCCTATAGGGAAAGATAGTTCTGAAAATAAAATTATCAAAAAATTTGGAATAATACAAAAATTTAATTTCCCAGTTCTAAATCATGTTGAATTAGGGGAAAAATTAGGTTTATTTGATTTTGAAGCCTCGGCAGAAACCTCAGGAAATGGTTTTTACTATCTTAAAGGAAGATTAGCATTGTTAAACCGGGCCTTAATTAATTTCGTTATAGATATAATGGAGTCTAAAGGTTATACCTACATTGAACCGCCTTTAATGGTAAATAAGAGGATAGAAGTTGCAAAAGGTGATTTCGATGCTTTTGAAAAAGCTCTTTACAAAATAGAAAACGAGGATCTATACATGATTCCAACTTCAGAAGATGCGATTTTAGGAATGATGATGGACAAACATATCCAACCAGAAAAACTACCGTTAAGAATATTTTCTTATTCAATGTGTTTCAGAAAAGAAATAGGAAGTCATGGAATCAATGAAAAGGGATTATGGAGAACTCATCAATTCAACAAAGTAGAGCAGTTTATTTTCTGCAAACCTGAAGATTCATGGAAATTCTATGAAGAACTAAGAAAAAATTCAGAAGAACTATTCCAGAAATTAAAATTACCATACAGAATTGTAGAATGTTGCACCGGAGATTTAGCCTTATGGAAAGCAAAATCAGAAGATATAGAAGTTTACAGACCTACAACTAAAGATTATGGAGAAGTAACCTCTCTAAGTAATTGTACAGATTATCAAGCCAGAGATTTGAATATTAAATTTAAAAACGACAAAGGGGAAAATGAAGTAGTTCACACTTTGAATAATACAGCAATGGCTACCTCAAGAGCTTTGGTGGCAATAATGGAAAATTATCAGCAAAAAGATGGTTCTATAAAAATCCCTGAAGTTCTACAGAAATATACCGGATTTAAAGAAATAAAGCCACAATAGAAATCTTTTTAATTCTGACTCTATTTAATATTTAATATGAGAAAAACAAAAGAACAATTGGAAAGGGATATTGAATTAGGGGAAAAAGACGAAGACATCTACACCGGGGAAGGCAGGGAAGTTGCAGAAGATGAAGATGAAATTAGTGATGTAGAAGAAGGATTCATGGAAGGATATGAGGAAGATGAAAACGCTGCAAAATGCGCCAAATGCCGAAAAATCCTAGGTGAAGATTTCATAGAAGAAGAAATAGATGGAGAAATGTTAAGATTCTGCTCAGAAAAATGTGCACTAAAATATGGTTAAGAGAAAAACATTGAGGGTATTAGCCGCGGCAGATATTCATGGAGATAGGACTTTAGCAAGAAAATTAGCCTTGAAAGCAAAAAAAGAAAACGTAGATTTGGTTATTTTATGCGGTGATTTAACAGGACCGACAGAGACTAATAATCTTATCAAGCCGTTTAAAGATGCAAAGAAAAAAGTTTTATTAATCCCGGGGAATCATGATTCCTTTGCAACCGCGGATTTCTTGGCTGAAATTTACGGGGTTAGGAATATTCATGGTTATTCTGTAAAGTATGATGATATTGGATTTTTCGGGGCAGGAGGTGCAGATATAGGTCCAGGAAGAATATCTGAAAAAGAATTATTTGCAACTTTATCAAAGGCATATTCAGGACTAAAAGGATTAAAGAAAAAGATAATGGTAACCCATATGCATCCAGCAAATTCAAAATCTGAATTCTCAGGCTTCAAAGGGAGCAATTCAATAACAAAAGCAATAGAAAAATTTAAACCGGATTTCTTATTACATGGTCATATTCATGAAGGTGCCGGAATAGAAGAAAAAATAGGTTCTACAAAAGTAATTAACGTAGGCAGAGAGGGAAGAATATTAGAATTCTAAATACTAACATTTTTATAACTTTCTTTTCCCATATTCTAATCTATATATTAAAATGCCTGAATTAATAATCTCAGAAAAACCAAGTGCAGCTAAACGTATTGCTGCAGCTTTGGCAGATACAAAACCCTCTGAAAACAAGATAGGTAAAGTAAAATATTATGAACTAACGCATAAAAATAAAAAAATTTATGTTGTTTGTGCAGTTGGTCATTTATACGCTTTAACAGAAAAAGAAAAAAAAGGTTGGACTTATCCGACTTTCGATGTTGTTTGGAAACCAGCATATGAAGTAAATAAAGAAGCGGATTTCACAAAAGATTATATCAAGGTAATAGAGAAAATAGCTAAATCTTCTGATAAGTTTACAGTTGCAACAGATTATGACCAGGAAGGAGAAGTTATCGGATTAAACGCTTTAAGATACGCATGCAAGCAAAAATCCGGCCAGAGAATGAAATTCTCAACTTTAACAAAAGATGAGCTAATCCAAAGCTACGAGAATGCTTCTAAAACTTTAGACAAGCCGCAGGCCGAAGCAGGAGAAACAAGACATTTTTTAGATTATTTTTACGGCATCAATCTATCTAGAGCTTTAACTTTGGCTGTTAAAAATGCAGGTTCTTTCAAGATATTATCAACAGGACGTGTTCAGGGGCCGACATTGGCATTATTATCTAAAAGAGAAGAAGAAATCTCAAAGTTCAAGCCAGAACCATTCTGGGAGATAGAATTTCAGGGCAAAACAAAAAAAGATGACATTACAGCCTGGCATAAAAACGGAAAGATAAAAGATAAAACAACAGTAAATGAGATTCTTAAAAAAACAAAAGGAAAAAAAGCATTTATTTCTTCAGTAAATGTAAAAACTTACAATCAAAAACCGCCATGCCCATTTGATCTAACAACTTTGCAAATAGAAGCTTATAGGGTATTAAATATTTCTCCAAAACTAACATTAGCATTTGCACAACAATTATACACATCAGGAAGGATATCTTATCCAAGGACATCATCCCAAAAATTGCCTCCTTCTTTAGGCTATGAAAAAATATTAAAAAAGATAGCAAAACAGCCAGCATTTCAAAAATTAGCTGAAGAATTATTATCAAAGCCAAATTTAACTCCAAATGAAGGAATGAAAACAGATCCAGCTCATCCGGCAATTTATCCAACAGGTTTGCCATTTAACGGATCAGGGAAATCAAAAGACTTATACGAATTAATTGTCCGGAGGTTTTTAGCTACATTTTCAGACCCGGCAAAGAGAGAAACAATTACAGCTGTTATAGATGTTAATAAAGAAGAGTTCATAGCTTCTGGGACAAGGACAATAGAAAAAGGCTGGCATAAATTTTATGGAAGGTTTGCAGTATTCAAAGAAGAAACCTTGCCGGAATTGGAAGAAAAAGAGGAATTAAAAGTTAAAAAAATTGAATCTCATGAAAAAGAAACTCAGCCTCCAAAAAGATATACCCCAGCTTCGATAATTAAAGAATTAGAGAAACAAAATTTAGGAACAAAGTCAACAAGAGCCCAAATAATAGATTCATTATACCAAAGACATTATGTTCAGGACACTTCATTAAAAGTTACAGATTTAGGATTAAAGACAAATAATACCCTAAAGAAATATTGTCCGGAAATCATAGATGCAAAATTAACAAGGCATTTCGAAATAGATTTAGATAAAATCAGGGAAAAAGAGAAAGATGGAGATAAAGTTCTCGAGGAGTCTAAAAAAATATTAATTAAACTATTAAAACATTTTAAACAAAACGAAATAAAAATAGGAAAAGAATTAATCAAAGCTAATAGGGAAACACAAGATCAAAATAATTTATTAGGTTCTTGTCCAATATGCAAGAAAGGAACACTAAATATTAAGAAAGGAAAATTTGGCTTCTTTGTTTCATGTGATAAATATGAAGAGGGATGCAATACAACATTCTCAATACCCGCGGGAGCGTTTGCTAAAGGCACAGGGAAATTATGCAAAGACTGTGAATACCCATTAATCCAGTTAATAAAAAAAGGAAAAAGGCCTCAGGAAACATGCATCAATCCAAAATGTAAATCTAAAAAAGTGGATAAAAAATTATTATTAGAAAAAAGAAAATGCCCTAAATGCGGTTCAGAATTAATAATCAGAAACAGTATGTATGGTCAGTTCTTTGCATGTCCAGGCTATCCAAAATGCAGGCATACAGAGCCTATAGAAAAGTTTAAGAAGAAAAAAGAGGCTAAGAAAATCCAATGAGTTCAATTTTAAAATTATTTTCAAGATTTATTGGTAAGACTTTAATATCAACCTCTTTAACATTTTTCATACTGACTTTCTTTGCAATTCCCTTAGCTGAAAATGTAGGGGTAATAACAGAATCTATAGATGCAGAAGTTTTATTGGAAGATGTAATGGAGAATTCAGATATAACCTTAGAAGAAGCCAGAACATTATGTAATAAAAATCCAAGTTTAGAAGAATGTGAAATAATAGAAAATCCTAAAGTGTTATTAGAAGAGCAGTTAAAGCCGGTTATGGAAACAGCAGAAGAAATTAAGCCGGTATTACTTGCAGGAAGATGGATCTCAATAATTATTTTTATTTTAGGTATTGGATTATTATATTTGGGGACATTCAACATTTATGAAACCGCTTATAAAACATCAATAACAACCTTCTTTACTTCATTAATATACTCAATATTTTATAAATTATCTGGGAACATAATCCCATCAATAGCGCAAAACTTAGCTTCCGGAAATAAAGAAGTTCCACAGGCTTTGTTGGATATGGCAGTTAAAGCAATCCAAAATTGGATACAAATCCCAATAAACGAAGTCTTTACTTTATGTTTAATATTAATGGGGATTTCATTGCCAATAGCGATTGCATCTTATATTCTAAAAAACAAACAACAAAAAGGGACTAAGAAGTCTGAGAAATAAATCCATCATTCCCGATATCAAATAAGATTTCTCTTTTTTCAGGTTTTTCTAAAACTAATCTCCTTGGATCTTTTTCTAATTTTATTAAACATTTACTCCAGTTTCTAAACATATTCCCGCCTACAACACTAATATCTTTAGTTTCAAAATTCTGGTAAATCTGATTTGTAATCAAGACACTAGTTCCTTTAGAACATAAATCACTCAAAATGTTAAACTGTTTATGAATCTCATTATTTGCTTCTTTTGAATTCTTTTTCAACTCTAGCCTATAATGGACCCCTATAGTATCTAAAATAACTAAATCAATTTTAGATTTTAACAAACGATTCAATTGTTTTGTTTGCTCTTTCAAATTCTTAGGTTTCAAAACAAAAATATTCTTTAGAGCTTCTTTATTATTTCCCGCTAATTGCATAACTCTTTCAATATTAAAGCTATTTTCAGAATCGATATAAACTACTTTTTTATTATTTAAAGACCGATGTATTGCAGCTTCTTTAGCTAAAGTTGTTTTCCCACTTGCAGGAGCCCCATAAACACAGCTAATTTCTTTCCTTTTGCCCTGTAAAACTTCCATTAACAGCTCAGAATCGGATTTTATCATCTCTTAATTAAGATAAGAATCTTTAAAAACATTATTGAGACTAATTAGATATATGCCAGTATTAATAAAAAAAGAAGCAAAGACAAATAACAAGTTTGGATGCAATCCTTTAGAAAGAACTACTGAAACTTTGATAAAATATGGACTAGTAAATATCAATAAACAACAAGGTCCAACAAGCCATCAAGTCTCAGATATGGTCCAAAAAATACTAAACATAAATAAAGCGGGGCATTCAGGCACGCTCGACCCTAATGTTACGGGCTGTTTAGTAATTGCATTAGATAAAGCTACAAGAGTTATAGATACTTTGCTAAAAGAAGGAAAGGAATATGTCTGTTTAATGAGAATTCATTCTGAAAATAGAACAATTACCTCCTGTAAGGTCCGCAATTAAAAGACAGTTAAGAACCAGGGAAATTTATGATTTAAAGATTCTAGAATTAGATGGCCAGAATATTCTATTCAGAGTAAAATGTCAGGCAGGAACCTATATTAGAAAACTTTGTCATGATATCGGTTTAAGCCTTGGAACTAATGCTCATATGGTTCAGTTAGTAAGAACTCAAGTAGGACCATTTAATGATAAAAATTGGCATTCTCTGCATGATTTAAAAGACGCATATGAAACCTACAAAGAAGGAAATGATAAATTACTAAGAGAAATAATCGTTCCAATAGAATTCTCAGTGCAGACCCTTCCAAGAATATGGGTCTTTGACTCTACAGTAGACCCTTTATGCCATGGTGCGGATTTATCCATGCCAGGAATCTCAAAATTAGAGGATTATATAGAAGAAAGAGATTTAGTAGCTATTTTAACGTTAAAAAATGAATTAATCTGTCTAGGGGAATCTTTAACTACCGCTAAAAAAATGTATAAGAATTCATCCGGCAGAGCAGTAAAAACAAAAAAAGTATTTATGGAAAGAAAAACCTATACTAATTAATTCCAGCTTCTAATAGAGTATTATTCTCTCTAGATTTTAAAACACCTTCAGAAATATCTTTAGACGTAACGTAAGATTTAGGTACAGTAATGTAAATTCTTTCAACATTATCCCAATAATCGTATATTTCAATTTCAAAAAGTTCTTCATCTTCAGGAACATCAAAGACAATTATCCCGCTATGAGCCCCACCAGGAAAAACGGTCTTATCCCATTGAATTAAATTACTTAAGTAGAAACCAGCTTTCAAGTCAGGAAAATATTTTTTATCATTGCTGTCAATAATATTTATTCTTGGTGAAAAAATATAATCGTGTTCTCCTTTGTTCTCTATTTTAAAATAAACAAGGTAAAATATTCCGCTTGCTTTTTTACTAACACTGCTTTCTCCAATCTCATTATAACTTTCAACTTTTTCAACTGTATATGAAATTCCGTTTAATACAATCTTGCTGCCCACACTCCCATATTTATTTTCTTTAGTGGCAACTTCTTTTTTTGTATAGGTGGTTTTTTCACTAGCACACCCGCTAATTAAAATTAATAAAACAAAAACTAAAAATAATCTCATAAAATAAAAAAAACTTATTAACTATTTAATTCTTATTATCTCTATAAAGGCTATTTGATAGTCTATACTTTAGAATAGTTACAAATATTTATATATTAACTAATATACAATTTTACCTATATGGCAAAAAGAGGTAATAGCATGGTTTCAAAGGGCCAGTTAGGAGCTTGGTCTTTTATCCTTGGATTAGCATTAGCCATTATATTAGCATTTGTTAATGTTGATTTAGGTTGGCTATTAATCCTACTAGGAGTAGTAGTAGGTTTGTTGAATGTCCAGGATAAAGAGATTACCAATTTCTTATTAGCTTCTTTAGCATTGATAGGAGTAGGATCTGCAGGAATTAGCATCTTAGGAATTCCATTAATTTTAGACAACGTTGTAAGATTCGTTTCTCCAGCAATGATAATTGTAGCAGTTAAGGCAATATATGAAATTGGTAGAAAATAATTCTTTATTTTTTTATTTTTTTAAATTTTATTAGTCAAATTTATACTAAATTATATAAAATCAGAAATCTTATGTTTTACTTCTTCATGCAACAACCATAATACTAAGAGCATAGCATCCAATCCTTGAAAGAAAGTCCCTCCAAATTTATCCATTGGAATCAAATTTAGATTGAATATGTAATTTGAAAAAGGATAGAAAGGTCTTAAACCACCGGATAAAAATCCATCTAAAACTAAATGCATTACAGTGCCGAATATTATTGCTAAAAATATATAATTAAGTTTGAGTTTATACTTATTCAAGAATTTTAGCTTAACATTACTAGTCAAAAAATACAAAACTAAGAATATTAAAGGAAAAAAAATAGCATGAGTATATGTCCTATGAAAATCACTAATAGCAAAATCTCTAAACAAATTAAAAATATAAAAAAACAGAATATCTATATCAGGTAATAACCCAGCTAAGCCAACAATATAAACATAATGCAGGCTAAATTTTTTCTTAGCAAAATAATCTCTATAAATATCGGCTAGGATAGCAGGTATTAAAATATGAGTTACAGCTAAAGGCATATAAAGATTTAAAACCTTGCTCATTATTAAAGTTTGTTATGAAATATTTTGTTACAACATTTGAAGGAGCGGAAGATATAGTAGAAAAAGAGATAAAAGAAAGAGTAAAAGCAAAAATCGAAAAACAAAAAGGTTTCTTAATCTTAGATAAAAAAGAAGATTTAGAGAATCTAAGATCAATAGTAAGAACAGGAGTTTATCTAAAACACTTTAAAGTTAAAGATTTAAAAGATTATAAAAAACAAATTAAAGACATTGATTTTTCTTTCATAAATGAAGAATTTGCAGTTTATTGTGAACGTCTAGGAAATCATAAATTCTCTTCAAAGGAGATTGAAATAGCAACAGCTGAAAAAATAAAAGCAAAAGTTAATCTAACTTCTCCTAAAGTATTAGTCTATATTAAAATTAGAGATGAAGATTGTTTAATAGGAACAGATTTATTCCAAAAGAGGATTGATAAACCGGATTACAGGATAAAACCCCATCCCAATTCATTAAATTCAGCCATAGCTTATATAGGACTAAACTTTTCAGAATATAAACCAAAGAATTCAATATTAGACTTTTTTTGCGGCTCAGGAATAATACCAATAGAAGCGGCATTAATGGGCGGAAAAGAAGTTTACGCTTCAGACAACCAATATTATTGCACCGAGGCTGCAAGTATAAATTCAAAAGTTGCAGGAGTAAAAATAAATCTCTCAAAAACTAAATTAGAAGATATTAATAAAAAATTCAAGAAGAAATTTGATTTTATAGTAACAGACCCGCCAATAGCAACATTTAGAGGATTAAATGATATTTATTATTTATATGATATTATGTTCGAAAAAGCTTTTACTCTGCTAAAACCAAAAGGAACTTTCACAATCATAACTACAAGACCTCAACCCTTAATTGAAGATTCTGGAAAATTTAAATTAAAAAAACAGTTAATTTTAGATAAGAATAGCTTGAAATATTATATCCTTATTTTTAAGAAATAGAATCTTATTTTATAATCACAATCACGGGAACGTATAATTCTTCCTTAGATAATCTTATTCATAAAAAATAATGGTAAATTCATTCATTAATCTTATTAATAAATTTTAATTGTCCTCATAAATCCTAATAGCATTGTCCCATGAAGGAGATGTATCCTCATTTTGTCTTGGAGCTCTGCTTGGGAATTTAGACCATCCCGATCTCACTACAGCTTCTTTCTTTTCCTGCACAGTTCTTCCTATTTCTTCTAAATCACACCCACTAATCAAAATTAACTCAAGAACCCTTTTAGTACCCTTACCAATCCCCTTAATAGCTAACCTGTCAAAACTTCCATATTCCTGAAAAAATCTTGCTAAATCAATACTAGATTCAGCAATCCTTCTTTTTAAAGTTCTATAAGTATCAGTACACCTACTATTCGGAGCAACAATTGTATAATACATATCTGCTAATTCTCTATTTGCATAATTTCTTTCTACCATTTTAATACTCACTATTATCTAAATTGTGATATCTCTCTATATAACTAATTTTTACCTTATATAACAGTATTAAATACAATAATAGATAGAAATATTTATATATTACCTTACATATACTATACCTATGTGGAAAGCGATATTCGAAGGTTCGCATAAAACCTGTATAATTGCCCCTAGGTGCAAAAGATATAGCGTGACTGATTTTGTATATCTGCTTAATGCATGGGAAGAAAATAATAAATTTTATTATACTGAGGCACATATATTACAAGGGACAGAACAAAACAAAGAATTATTTGTTAATGATTTTAAAAAAGAAAAAACAAATAAAAAATTTGAAAGAAAAGGTAATTTTATTATTACCTTAACAGAAAGACCCGGTTGGATGGCAGCATATATGCCTTTATGGGATAAAAGAATAATTCAAACAAAACCTGTTATTCAAAAACAGGATGGAATGGAAGTTTGGGAAATGGCCTCTTGGGATAAAGAACCATTAATTAACATTTTACATAGACTTCCAAAAGAGTTTAAGATTAAAATTAAATCAATACAGCAAACAAAATTAGATGAATTATTTTTGCCGCATATAATGCCGAAATTAAGCAATAAACAAAAAGAAGCAATCCAATTAGCCGTTAAAGAGGGTTATTTTGATTTTCCAAGAAAAATTAACTTAGAGGGCATAGCTAAAAGAATGAAAATTTCAAAGCAAACATTACAACAACACCTAAGGATAGCCGAAAAAAAGTTAGTTCCTTTTTTAACTGAAAATATATTGGATGAGAATTATGTTTAAAATAACTGAGAAAGATATTTTAGAAGTCTATAAGGAAGATGGAAAAATAAAAGAATATGATTATTGTATAGATTACATTAAATTTATGGACACAGAATCAAAAAAAACAATTAAGGAAATTAAAAACAGATTCTGTGTTAGTTATAATTCCTTATTAAGGTGGAAATCTAATAAAAGAATACCCTATGGGATAAAATGTCTTAATTTTTTAAAAGAGAAAAAATTATTACCCTATTATCCGAACGAAATAACTGCTAGAATTGTAGGTCTTTTACATGGAGATGGCTATTTGACAGAAAGTTTAGGCAGTTTTGGATTTGTTTCTAAAGACGAAAAGATGTTATTATCTATAAAAAAAGATGTAAAAAAAGAATTTAAAATAAAAATGAATCTAAAGAAAAAAAGGGACATAGGAAATATTGAGTTTATTAATGGTAAAAAAGTTTCAGTAAAAGTTCCAACTTATGAATTAAGATATAATAGTAAAGGGTTAGGTTCATTATTGTTTAAATTAGGCGTGCCTAAAGGAAGAAAAATATATCAAAAAACAAGAATACCTAAGTGGGTAATGGAAGGAAAAAAAGAAATTAAAAAATCTTTCCTTCAAGGATTATTTGATTCTGAATTATCTAATTCTTCAATTTCAACATATAAAGGACATAAAAATAATTTAGGAAGCCCTAGAATGGAAATGGGTAAGGAAAAAAAATTAATATGGAATTTAAACGAATATTTATTGCAAATAAGATCTTTATTAAAAAGATTTAAGATAAATTCAACTATCTCCTGTCCAAGAAATTATAGCTATGGAAAAATATCTCTCACACTAAAAATCAAAAATAATCTTATAAATATTTACAATTTTATTGACAAAATTGGTTTTTATTATAATATCTTAAGAGTAAAAAGAGCGAAATATATAAAAAAATTAATATTAGAGAAAATTAAAAAAAAGAATTCCGTTTATAAAATTTTAGAATATTGTAAAAGTAAACCCTATTTTACAATAAAAAACCTTGAGAATGACCTAGGGATCAATACTAGTTCCTCTAAGACATGGGGAATTTATTTAAAAAAATATGGTTTTGTAATTAGGGAAATGACTGAAAATAGAGTGTTTAAATATTTTCCCAAATTGAACAAAATAAACCAAATAATTAAAAACCCACTTCTTTTAGAAGGATTACCAAAGATACAGAAATAAAATGGAAAAAAAAGAACAATATCATTGGGCGGATGAAACAGCAAACAGAGTAATTAAAGAGAAAGGAAATAAACCAAGTTACACAGTTGCGGCAGGAATAACTCCTTCAGGAACAGTACATATAGGAAATTTTAGGGAAATAATAACTGTAGATTTAGTAGTAAGGGCATTAAAACATAAAGAAAAGAAAGTACGATTTATCTATTCCTGGGATGATTATGATAGATTCAGAAAAGTTCCCGGAAATGTTCCCAAAGAATTTGAAAAACATTTAGGTATGCCAGTATCAGAAGTGCCAGACCCTTGGAAATGCCATAAATCTTATGCTGAACATTTTGAAAAAGAGCTTGAACAGTCCTTGCACCCAACAGGGATTAAACCAGAATTTATTAGGCAAAATGAAATGTATAAATCTTGTAAATACTCGAAGGGTCTTAAAACAATGTTAAAAAATAAAGATGAAATAATAATGATTTTAAATAAGCATAAAAATGAACATTTATTAGTAGACTGGTATCCTGTAATAATTTATTGCAGTAAATGTAAAAAAGATTTTACAAAAATATTACATTATGATGGAGAATACGAAATAGAATACGAATGTGAATGTGGCCATAAAGAAAAAATAGATTTTAGAAAAAATGGAAATATCAAAGGTACTTGGAGGTCAGAATGGCCAATGCGTTGGGCTTATGAAAAAGTCGATTTTGAACCTGGCGGAAAAGATCATAGTACTGCAGGCGGAAGTTATGATACAGGAAAAGAAATAGTAAAAATATACAACTGGACCGCGCCAACCTATCAATTATATGACTTTGTAAGTATTAAGGGGAAAGGTGGAAAAATCTCTTCATCAAAAGGTGATGTAGTTACCATAAAAGATTGTTTGGAAATTTATGAACCTGAAGTCCTACGTTTTTTATTCGCAGGAACAAGACCTAATACTGAATTTTCAATATCATTTGATGCAGATGTAATTAAAATTTACGCAGATTTTGATAAGTTAGAAAGAATTTATTTTGGTGAAGAGGAGATATCAAAAGAAAAATTAGCAAAACAAAAAAGAATTTATGAATTATCTATGATAGATCTTCCTAAGAAAATGCCTTTCCAGCCAAGTTTCAGACATTTATCTATGTTAGTCCAGGTTCATAAAGGCAATATCGAAAAAGTTTTAGAATATTATCAGAAAGACGATAGGACTAAAAAACGAGCTGAATTAGCATGGAATTGGATTCAGAAATATGCCCCTGAAGAATTTAGATTTGAATTGCAGGAAAAAGTTAATATTCCATTAAAAGAACAGGAGAAAAAAGCATTACGTATATTGTCTAAAAAATTAAGAGAAAGGAATTATGATGAAGAAACATTATTTGAAGAATTTTATTCTATCTGCCAGGAATCAAATATAAAAAATACCGACTTCTTTACAGCAGCATATAAGGTGTTAATCAACAAAGAAAAAGGTCCAAGATTAGCTTCTTTTATTTTAGCTATAGGAAAAGATAAAGTAATAAAAGTTTTAGAGACAATAAAATGAATGATTTACTACTATGGATACTATCAATAATTGGATTATTAGTTTTATGGTTTGTTTTATTCGGTCAAAAGAGATATAATGAACTAATGAAAAAATGAAAAGGATTCATGTAATAATCAAAGGCAAAGTAATTGGTGTTTTTTTCAGAAAGTTCATAAAAGAAAATGCTGATAAATTAAAAATTAAAGGCTGGGTTAAAAATGAAAAAGATTATGTTGAGGTTGTTTTCGAAGGTAAAGAAGTGAATTTAAGAAAAATTCTAAGCCTTTGTCATAGAGGACCTCCTTCTGCGAGTGTAGAAAGATTAAATTTTAAGGAAGAAATTATAAAAGGAGAAAAATCCTTTAAGATATTAAAAAGTTAACTATAGATAATTTTATAAGGCTTTTTATAGGTAAAAAGAATTAAAAATGTCCTATGCTACCAAAGGGAGTGGAAATGGTAAAGATGTTAAAGTAGTCCAATCATTAGATGGATGCATACTTAAAGATGATGGCCTTATTATAGAATTCTTTGGACCTCCAAAATCTGGAAAATCATGGCAAATTAAGAGACTAATCGAAAGATTACAGACAGACCCCAAATTTAGGGATATTAGACCAAATTTTGATTATAGGGTTTTTAAATTTAGTATAAAAGATGAACTTAGCAAGGAAGATAGATATGAATTTCATATGTGTTATGTTACCTCCCACCATCATAATTTAGATAGGGTAAGAAGAAAAAGAAAGCATTCTGATGTTCAATTGAAAGGATTGGATTTAATAATTGCCGATAGAGGTCCAATAGATGATAATAGTTTTGCCCATACGTGGTATGAATTAGGCAAAATGACAGATGATGAGAGGGATAGAGCATTACTTTTATCTGCCGAAGCGGAAAGTTGGGTAAACGCATCTATCTTAATGTATGTTTCCCCAGAAGAGGCATTAAGAAGAGAAGATGAACAAACCTTGGAAGTAGTGGGACACAAAAGAAGGGGCGAAGTAATGAATGAACCCACATTAAAACAATTGTGTGGATTTTATGGGTTTACTATATCTGGTAATAGGTATAGGATAGTGAATAGTTTTACAGGGAAAAGGCAAGATGTAAAACTTGCACAAAGAACTCCTATATCTGTTGATGGAGAGAAAGGATCCAAAGAAAACAATGCAGATTATATCTATGATGAAGTGTTTAAATTGTTTGTTCCAACAAGCTCGGAATATAGACCTAATGGGGAAGGTAATCCCAATAATACATATTCGGAGGTTGCAAAGGTATAAGCATAAATTATATATTCTAATTCTTTTTTTAGTAAATTATGAATTTAAAAGCTAAAGGCACTAGACTGGAAAGGGAATTATTGCACATGTTTCACAAAGAAGGGTTTTCTCCAATGAGGGCAGCAGGTTCCGGAAGTACAATTTTGCCATGTGCAGATCTGATTGTTGCTGGAAAAGAAAGAATTTTGGCAATTGAATGTAAGGGTGGAAAAGGCAAAAGATATATTGAAAAAAGACAAGTTGATGAATTGGTTGAATTTTCTAAGAATTTTAATGCAGAACCATGGGTAGCAACCAGATTTGATAATAATCAATGGTGGTTTATAGAAATCGATGTTTTAAAAAAAAGTAAAGGTGGAAATTATATAATAAGTTTAGAAGAATCTAAAAAGATAGGAAGAACATTTGAAGAGATTTTAAAATATAAAAAAGACACAAGCTTCAGAGATTTATTAAATAAAAATTAAGAAATATCCGTAACTGTTTCCCAAGGGAAATATCCATCAACAGGCTCCCTGCCAAAATGTCCACCACTAGCAGTTACTAAATATATCGGTCTCTTTAAATCAAAACGCTCAATAATTGCTCGCGGTCTAAGGTCAAATATCTCTCTTAATCTTACTGCAAGTTCATTATCATAACTTTCTCCTTTATCTGTCATAACTTCAAAATCATCCGGTTCAGCTTTTCCAATAGTATAAGCTACCCTTACTTGACATTTCCTTGCAAGCCCGTTAGCAACAACACTCTTTGCCATATGTCTCATCATATAATGCCCAGACCGATCAACCTTACTAGGATCTTTTCCACTAAAAGCCCCGCCACCATGAGGAATCCTCCCACCATAAGTATCCACAATTATTTTTCTTCCAGTAACACCGGAATCGCCCAATGGACCGCCGATTTCAAATCTTCCAGTTCCATTAATATTCTGACTTTCCATATGTGAGAAACCTAATCCCTTAGAAGCCTTCAAAATAACATCTTCCATCAAAACAATTCGCAATTCTTCATATCCAACATCCTCATCATGTTGTGCAGCAAGAGTAACATTCTCTAAATAAAATTCTCCTTCTTCTTCCATTCGAATTGTAACTTGCGATTTACAATCAGGCCTTAACCAAGGAGCAGCTCCACTTCTCCTATATTCATTTAATCTATCAATTAAATTTCTTGCTAAAATATAGGACATAGGCATAAGTTCTCTAGTTTCATCACAAGCAAAACCATACATCATTCCTTGATCTCCAGCACCCTGTTCATGGCATTGGCTAATATTTACACCCCGTGCAATATCTTGACTTTGGGTGGTTATATGAGTCCTAATAACACATCTTTCAGGATCAATTCCTTCTTCAGCACTACGATATCCAATATTTCTAATAGTCCCTCTTACCAAAGCTTCAATATCAAATTCAGCTCTAGTAGTGATTTCACCAACCAAATTTACAGTCCCAGATTTGGTCCTATTCTCACCACAATCCTCTAAATAAGTTTCATCATCATCTGTAAACCATTTCCCATCTCTTAACCCTGCTTTAACAGCAGTTTCAAGTGCAACTCTAGATTCCGGATCTTGATCTAAACATGCATCAAGTACAGCATCAGAAATTTGGTCGCAAAGTTTATCAGGATGTCCAGCACCGACGAATTCACTAGTAAATCTTCTCATAAAAATAAGATAAACTAATATCTTTATAAATATTTATTTAATACAAAGATTAGAAACAAATAAATATGTTACTATTTTAGAATAGTTTATGATTATATTACAAAAAACAGCAATTTTTTTCATATTTTCGCTTTTTTTAGTAAATATAGCCTATGCAGAGATACAAATAACAGAAGTAATGTTTGACCCGAACTGTTCAGATTCTTATTGCGAGTATATAGAGCTTTATAATAATGCTTCTGACTCGGTTAATATAACAAGCTGGACTATAGGTGATTTGAGTTCAAATGACACTTTGGAAGAAGCAATTATCCCAAGCTACTCTTTTGCCTTAATAACAGACCAGGATTCAAGAATTTATAATTATTATACGATTCTTTTCCCAATAACCTGGATTTATGTGGATGACAGTTCAATAGGAAGCGGATTAGGCACGCCAGAAACTATTTCACTGTATGATGAATCTCTTAATTTAATAGACCAAATGAATTACAGCGGAACAACAAACGGAGATAGTTTAAGTTTAGTCAATGGAATATTTCAGCAATCAACCCCCACTCCTGGAAGCCAAAATGAAGACGAAGAAACAGCGGATTATTCTAAGATCTCAGTAACAGAATTTCTGCCAAATCCCGAAGGGGATGATGGCGCTACTACTCCTAATGGAGAATGGATTGAGCTTTACAATTCAGGAAATTTAAATTTGGATTTGATAGGGTTAGAGTTTTATGACAATGTTGGTTCAGACCCAGATATAATAGTATCAAATACTTCTACTTTAGATGGGACAATAATAACATCAAATTCATATAAGGTTGTTTACACAAACGGAATTTCAAGTTTCTTAAATAATGATGGATATGAAAAAATAACTTTAAAGGATATTTTTGGAGAAATTATAGATGAAATAACATACTCGGATTCGGATGAAGGAGTTTCATGGTCTTTGTCAGAGGGAAAATGGCAGAGAACAACACCCACTCCCGGATATAAAAATGAGGATAATAAAACTTCAACTCAGTCAGAACTGAAAATCGAAGAAATTTATGATTTAGGGAGCGATAAGAAAGCTGAATGGGGGGATATAATAAGACCTAAGATTTTCGCCTACAAAGGGAATACTAACAAAGAAGTAGTTTGGATATGGATAGAAAATGATGAAGTAAGAGTAACTAAAAAAAGCAAGTTTGATTTATACCAAAAATTCCAAAATACAACCTTAACATACCCATTAATGATACCCGATAATTGCAATAGTGAATTTTTAAGCGGAAATTATAAACTAATTGTTGATGGGCTGGATGCAAGAGATGAAGCCATTTTAGAAATAAGGGACAAGCCGTTATGTAAAGACTCAGAAAAAGCACCAAGAGTAAGTAATCTGGAATATTCTTTTTCATCTATTTCAAAAGAAGTTGTTTCGGAAGAAAAATTTACAACCGAAATTTTATTAAAAAATAATTTAGATGAGGAAATAAATTTAGATTTGTGGTCTTATCCTTATTTTGGAAGCCAGCAGTATGTGGTGTCGGATGAAAAGGAAAATTTGCAAAAAGTCTCAGTGATGCCTAAAGAAGAGAAGGTTATAAAATTAGAGAATATCTTGCCGGAAGTAAAGAGGGACACAATAAACTTTAAAGTAAAATTGCAAAAAGAAGGTCTTAAAACAGCATATGAATTGAAAGAAACATTAAAAGTTAAGCAGAATTCAAAACCTTCAGAAACACTTAAAAACCCTATTACTGGCTACACGGTGTATGAAAGTAGCGGTGAAAAAACCAAGCGTTCAGCCATTTTCATATTTAATGGCTTATTGGTAATGCTGTTCATCTTTGTACTGATAAAAAATGGAACTTAAAATTAAAGCAATTATAGAAATCTTGGGAAAACCAAAAGACCACGTAGAAAAAACAATAGCTAATGTTGTAGAAGAGCTGAAAAAAAGAGAAGGTCTAACACTAATTAACGAAAAAATAGCAAAAACTAAAAAATTAGAAACTTTCTTTTCTTCTTATGTAGAAGTGGAATTAAAGCTTTCCACCATGGATCAATTAATAGATTTTTGTTTTGATTTCCTGCCAAGCAATATAGAAATTATAGAACCTGAAGAGATGAATTTAGATTCACATTTATTAGCAGAATATATGAATGACCTATTAGCAAAATTACATCAGCAAAGTATGATTATAAGAAACATGCATGCTGAAAATTTGGTAATGAAGCAAAAACTCGGATTAACTAAATAATTATTTTTTCCCCAATAATCTCTCTAAGTCTTTCATACTTTGGTCTAGATCTTTTTCTATGCTACTGACTATTCCAGGTTTTTTTCTCGGGGTACTTGCGACTCTCGGTTGATAATTCTGGGGTTTGGACTGATTCAATCTAGGAGTATATTTTGCTTGAGGACCTGGTTTATTTCCAAACTTTAATTTTAACAATCCTTTTTTATATGCTAAGAACCCTCCACCAAATAAAATTATTAACATTAATAACACCATTAAAGACCAAAATAAAACACTCCTTCCTTCGTCACTGCTCCCGCTAGTTGAAGTGCCTGTTGTTCCAGTGCCGCCTAAATCTACTTCGCCTCTTGAAGAAGTATCGCTTACAGGACATCCATCACCGCTAACATCTATGCATTGCCCGATAGCATCTCTTTTACCTTCACAGCCCTCAGCTGTAGTGCAGATATTGCCTAAACTGCTAGCGTCACTATCCCCGCTAGGATCATTTCTAGTAGTTATTCCAACAGTTTCATCCCAGGGGTCCCGGTCATCTTCATTGTCTACTCCATCTCCGTCAATATCACTGTCTTCTTTATTTACAAATCCATCCCTGTCATAATCATCATCACCATCTAAAACTCCATTATTGTTTGTATCAGGATTTCTGGAATTATTATCGATACCATTCAGCAACCCATCCCCATCAATATCACTGTCATCACTATCACAGGTATTATCTCCATCTAAATCAGGACAGCCTGAAGAGCTTGAAGTATAACTGCCGCCGTACATTACTAAAGCAGTCTGTTCAACATTACAATTTGGTTTTGGCCAGCATCCATCATTATGTCTTCTTGAAGCAACCCAATTATCCACACCGCTAATAATACTATTAGGTTTTAATAAATTATAAATTAAAACAGTTGTTGTTAGGTCTGCAGTTCCCCAGAACCCAGCTGAATTTTTTTCTTGAGCTAACGAAGTTAAATATTGATTGTCATTTGTTACTTTAAACAAAAATGCCTTCTCCTTTAACCCTAAATTGCTTTGTCCAACCAGCCAGCTGGGATCGCCGCTCTTGCCAATTTTATTTAGAGTATAAAGTACATATCCGGTAGTTTCAGTATCGCAACTTCCGCTTCTATATGTTGCACCCCAGCATGGGTCTCCAAATGAAACAGTTATATTCTTTTTTCCATGCTCTTCCTGTTTTATAAAATAATTCTCAACACCACTAACATCTTTTTTATTTATCAGACTTAACACAGGGGTGCTGCCCAAACTACTGCAGTCCAAATTAAGGCTCGAAGTTGTAGAAGTTAAAATACCAGAATCAACATTAAACCATGGAACATATCCCTGGCTTGTATCTATAGAAACACCAAGACTAGAATCTAAATCATAGTTAGTCAAAACACAGCTTCCAGCAACACTCGATACAACCTGCACAAACCATTGGTTGCTTGCAGTTGGCAATTCTCCTGTAAAAACAATACTTCTGGAATTTAATAACCAAGTTCCGGCAGTATTAACTATATTAGCATTATTCCCCACTTCATGCAATGCTAAAACTGCAACAGCCGTATCCTTTACATTACAGCTATTGGTTAACATACAATTCTCTAAAGAGATTATTAAACTCCTTGAGCCATTTAAAACTAAATTTTCATAACCCTGCTCTTTATCCAAAGCTAATATACTATAAGCAGTTTCTCTAATATTTCCCCAAGAACCCTGAGTATTCCTATCAGCTATCCAATCTGCCTCGCTAGAAGCCCCTGCAGTACCAATTAAAATTATTAAAATGAAGAGTAATATCCCCTTTTTATACATTGAATCACCTTTTAATATCCATTATAGTTAAGATTATATAAATCTATTTCTATATAAATTTTTATGAAATTAACCAATTTAGTGTATCTTTCAAGAGGAAAAAGAAGCAATGTTTATACAACGATTTATAAGAAAAAGAAAGTGGCGGTAAAATATTCTCATAGAGCGGAGATAGAAGCTTATTGGTTAAAAAAACTTTCAAAACTAAATTTTATCCCTAAACTAATCTCTTCAGACAATAAAAGGATAATCTATGAATTTATTGAAGGAGAAACCATTGATAAATATTTAGAAAATTCTAAGAATCCAATTCTAATCTTAAAACAAATTCTAAAACAATGTTATGAGCTTGATAAATTAAAAATAAATAAAAAAGAATTAACAAATCCTTACAAACATATTTTAATTAAAAACAAGAAATCTAAAATGATTGATTTCGAAAGATGTTATGAAACAGATAATCCAAAAAATGTTACACAGTTTTGTGAATATTTAATGAGGAAAAAAATAATAAATAGAAAAAATTTAACACCATTGTTAAAAAATTATAAAAAGAATAAAACTAAGAAAAATTTCGAAAAAATTCTGAGATTTAATACACAACATTAAACAATTGCTTTCTCTGAAGGTAGAAATTCATTAACTGCTAGAATACCATCTTGATTTTTCATGCCAAGGTCTTGTTTGGTCAAGAACCAGGCAAATTTCAAGAAATTCTGGGTAATTGCATTATCTAAATTTAACTTATACATATCAGACTTTCCGACTTTTCTTGTCTTAATAATTACCCCTCTTTCCAAAAATTCACCAAAAAAACTTTTCAGGGAATTATAACTGATGTTTGCTTCTCTTGCCATATCCGTCATATTAAAATCAAAAAAATGATTTCCAATTAAAAAATCCAAAAATCTCAATTTTGGTGTATCTCCCAAATATTCCAAAAATGCCGATTTGTTTTTCATATTTTTCATGATATTTCCTTAATTTATAAAACTTTCTATCCTAGATGTTTAAACTGTCAAAACTAGAAACATTTAAATAAAACATAACTTTCAGAGAATTAATGAAAAAAGAGAAAGCGCAACTTATGTTCAAACTTGCTTATTCAAAAAAGAATTGAGGAGCAAAATATGATAGGCTAGAACACTTTAAGAGATTTTCAAATTTAAAAGAAATAGTAAAAGAATTAGAAAATGTTGGATGGCTGATTGTAAGAAAAAAATCAAATTACACAGGAATCTCTCTCAATCCAATGTTCAAAAAAGAAATTATTGAGTTTATCGAAGAGCAAATGCCAGAAATTAGAGGGCAGGTAAAATAACAAAATAAACCAATGGAAAACCAAGAAATAGAAATTGGATTAAAAAATAAAATCCATATTCTTAATACAATTATTTATTCGAAATTCTTGTTTTCCTTCTAGGTTTTTTCTGTTGTTTCAGCATTCTTAATTTTCTCAAAGAAAAATTAACAGGGTTCTTGCATTTACTGCAAATTTCTTCAGGGCATTTAATCCCCAAATCTGCATAATAAGCGGGGTTTGTGCAGTTAGGGGGCAAGATTTTTTCTTTATGTTGCCTGTGCCAGTTTAGTTGAGAAATAATATACCCTTCTTTCAAAGGCTCTCTGTTTTTTTGATTCCATTCTTTAACAATTTTTTCAATAGAATCCATGTCCCAGCTCAAACTCTTTAAGAAATTTAATAATATAAACAAAAATCTTTTCTTGCCATCCCCCATACCTTTCAATCCCATTTGGATGCAGGGGGGCCAATGTTCAGCCTTGACTGCCATTTGTGGCGTTTCAAACTCTCTTTTGGTTTTAATTTCTCCTTCAGGAAGGATAAACCTTTTTTTCTTTAAAGCATCAAATGCCTGCATTATTAATTGCCCGGCTTCATAACCTTCAACTTTCTTAGGTAAAAAATCTCTATCAGTTTTCACATTTTCAATTTTAGCTATATTTAAATTAAAATTCTTTATATTATTAGGATATATAGGAATACTCACAAGTCCTTTCTTTTCATTAAGGGAGTAAGAAGCTCGATATAAATGTCTTGAAGCAATCAAAACAGAATCTATTCCAACAACGGAAAATGGGTTAAAGATATTCTTTTCAAACAATTCTTCTTTTTTCTTATCAACAGCTTTAGCAATATCTTCTATTTTAGATAAATTAAGTATTCTTTCTCTTAAAGGGTCTTTAATCATATTTTTTAGATATTCGGCAATTACTCTAACTCCTTCAGGGAATAAATCTTTAGTTTCTTTGCCGTCTACAGAAGGAGGAAAAGATTCAAAAGGAATGCCTATATGAAATCCACTACCTCCAGAAAATTTAACACCAATATTCTTGATATCGTGAAATTTTAAAGCTTCAACTAGTAGTTCTGTAGTTAGTTTAGAATATTCTAAAAACTTAGTATCTACATCTAAACAGTTATGAGTAAAAATTCCGTCTCCATGTAAAAAATTATGATATTTTTCAGTTTCTATATCATAAAATAATCCCCTATATTCAAAAACTTCTATTTTTTTAATTTTGATAGGAAATAAATCACTTTTAAGTATTTTGGATAAATATTCATTAGCAGCTAATTTTGCTAATTTTTTATTCAGTCCAGATTTTAATCTTATAGCCCTATACAAATTACTTTGAATAATCCTATTTTTTAATAGTTTTATCTTAGTTTTATCTAAAAAAGGTGGATAGATATTATGAATTGAAGGATGATTTATCTTCTTTCTGGTAAACTTTATATTTTTCTTATCTATAAAAGAGATGCCACAACAACGATTAAATCTTTCAATACCTTCCTCTCCAGATATCCTAATAACGTTCTTTCTTTCACCATGTCTTGAGATATTATGATGAATTCCCATTTTCAAAAATAGAAATATTAGTCCATTCATCAAATCCCTACTCGCCGTTAAGGAAGATATACTAATTCCATAATTATTTGATTCTAATCTTGGATGACCATCTCCTGTAAAATATCCCGAAAGAATTCCTCCAACAAAACCTGTAGGTGCAGAATATACCCAATAAGGAATTTTTTTACAAGTGGATAAATGACCAAAACCAAGAATATCTTTATAGATTATCGGAAGTAATGTATCACTAAATCTAACTTTTAAAGATTTATCTTTTTTATGTTTATGACTTATATTATATTTATAATTTGTTTTAAAAATTTTGTTAGTTAAATCTATTACCTCTTTAGCTTCTTTAATTTCTGAAATATT
>JAGVZL010000028.1 GCA_018302505.1 Candidatus Woesearchaeota archaeon
TTTCATTATGGACTTTTATATCCCATGGTCTTGGACCATTTATTTTAACATCTGCATAAGAAAGAAGTTTTACTATTCTGTCTTTCGATGACATATAAAACTATAATTCACAAATCTTTAAAAACACTTCTTTTTTCTTAAGTATTACAATGAGAAAACTAAAAATAATCTTTGATAAAAAAACATGCATAGGAAACAAAGCTTGCATGGCAGTTGATCCAGAAAGATGGGAGAACGATGAGGACAAGGTCAAATTAGTCGGAGGGAAAAAATCTAAGGGTGACACCTACATCTTTGAGAAAAAATTTGATGATGAAGAAGCCCATATTGTTATTGAAGGTGCGCAAGTTTGTCCTGTAAATGCAATCGGAATAGTTGACGCGGAGACTGGAGAGGAAATTGTTACTATGAAGGTCTCTGACAAGTCCTCAAAGATTGTTGAAGCTAAGTATGATGATAAGAAAGAGTTTGTATTAGATCCTAAAGGCTATTTTTTAATCAGAGTCGATAGAAAAGAGAAGAAAATAGAGGTTGCTTTTTGCGAGAAACCTAATGTTGTTTCTTTAACTGTTAAAGGAAGTAAACCTATTGATATTTATCAAATAATTATTAATAAAGAAAAATTAGAATTAAGGAAAGATCATTATGCTTATCTTGGTAGAGAATTGGAGAAAGCTTATATTGCTTTGAAAGAAAATATTGAATATGTTCAGGATGATGATTGCTTTGAAAGAAAATATTGAATATGTTCAGGATGATGAGCTGGATTTTAGTAAAAAGGTTTAAATAATTCCTTTTTTGCTATTGTAATAGATTACCATGAAAGTACATTTAATTTCAACTAATACATTCCCATCAGATCAGGGGTTGAGAACTTTATCCGCTTGTTTAAAGAGAGAAGGTCATGAAGTTAAGATGATTTTCTTACCATTGGGAACTTGGGATTATGAGGTTGTTTATGATAATAATGTTTTAGGGTTATTAAAAAAAGAAGTGAAAAATACTAAGTTAATCGGTATAAATGCCATGGCTTCTACAAGAAAGAGAGCTGAACAGTTAATTAAATTTTTTTCTTCCCAGAGAAAGCTTTTGAAGCATGTGATATTGTCTGTGTAGGGGAAGCTGAGGAAGCTTTTATTGAGTTTGTAGATAAATTAGAGAAAGGAGAAGATATTACTAAGGTTCAAAATTTCTATGTAAGAAAAGATGGAAAAGAATACAAAAATCCTGTAAGACCATTAGAGCATAATGATTTAGACTGGCTAGCTCATCCAGATTATGATATCCGAGATCATGAATTCTTAGAAAATGGAAACTTAATTCCTTTTGAAGAGAGGCATTTAGGCGGGATGATTTTCTTCCAGACTGAGAGGGGATGTCCTCAAGCTTGTAGTTTTTGCACAAATAATATCATGAGGGAATTGTATAGGGGGAAAGGAAATACTATCAGAACTCATAGCGTGAATTATTGCATTGAGGAATTAAAAAGCTTAAAAGAAAGATTTCCTAGTATTGGTGTATTTGATATTAGGGATGAGACTTTTACTATTAGAAATATTAAATGGATTAGAGAATTCTGCGAGAGATATAAAAAAGAGATTGGAATCAGATTTAAATGTTTGGCAGAGCCTGCTTCTATGTCTTCTGAGAGCATGAGTGAAGAAAAGATGAGGCTATTAGTAGATGCCGGTTTAACTGATATTATTATTGGGATACAGAGCGGCAGTGATAGAGTTAATTTTGAAATATTTAACAGATTTATAACCCAAGAACAATTATTAAAATGCGCAAGAGTTGCAAATAAATTTTCAGATAAGTTAGCTGTGATGTATGATTTGATTACTACAAATCCTTATGAAACTCCAGAAGATATTATGGATACTATTAAGTTATTAATGAAGATTCCTCCCCCTTTCTACTTATCTGTAAATAACTTGATTTATTTCGAAGGCACTCCTTTGTATAAGCAGGCTTTGAAAGATGGATATATTAAAAGCGAAAAAGATTCATTATTAATTAGAGATGGGATGGTTAGTTTTAATTTGAAAAATAAATTCCCAACTTACTTGACTGGAAGTATGATTAGTGCTGTGGATGCTGCAAGAGAAAATGTCGCTAAACCAATATATCATTCCATGCCTGTTTCTTTTAAATTGTGGTATGATAAAGTAAGGTATCATGCTTAGAAAGCCTTAAAAACGACTTTTTTATTAAATTTATATGGCAAGTAAAGTTGTAGAAACATTAAGAAGGATAAAGAAAGAAACTCCGATTCCAGAAGGATTTCCTGAATTAAATTTATCTATAGATGAACTTCCTGATTTTAAAACCATAGTAGATTTTAATGAAGACTCTGAGTTGATTGCTGTAGTATCTCATCCTGGATGGAACAGTCACCATAGTTATACTGACGACAAATATTTGAGACTAAGAAGACAATTGGAAGACAGAGAACTTCCAGATAATGATGGTGTATTAAGGTCTAGAATTTTAAGTGTTCATAATACTGCCATACCAAGGGCACATTTTCTTGTTAGACAAAGATTTTTAGAAGAACAGTTATTCGGATATCTAGCATTTCATAATATCCCTACAATTGTGACTGTTCCTGTAATCCCCTATAACAAATGTTCTGAACCGGCTATTAAAAAACGAATAGATAGAATGGTTAGAGACTCTACAGATTTTTCTAAAATAATGAGTTTTATATTATCTCAAGAAAGATTTAGATTATCTAGAGTATTATCTGAGGATTTTCCAGACTATTTAAGAGATATAAGGTCTGGTAGAGAAAATTTTTATTTAATTCCAACTGATTCTCGTAAAGATGATGAAGATAAAGGTAAAGCTCATGGAACTCTTCTTGGAGATTATGAGTATAGTGGTCTTGAACAAGAAGTTGTTACTAGATTTTTAGAAGCGGTTGATGGGAAAAGGGTTTTATTTGCTGGAAACGATATGCCTGGATGTGTAGATAGCACTTTAGGGTATTTTAGATTTGTGGATTCTAATGTTTTAGTATTGCTTAATTATTGTGGTGTATCAAATGGAATAAATTTAGATGGTGATTTTGATGAGCATAGATTAAATGGACAAGGATTATTTGAATTTGTTAGAACTCATCCGCAGGAAAGGTTGGTTATTGAAAAAGTGTTTGAATTGTTTGGAGAGACTTTGGTTGATATTGAAGAAAGAACTAGTAGAAATACTTTTTATAAACCCTCTCAAAGATGTAGAATTTCTGCCTATACAGGTTATGTTACGGATTTAGATGAAGAATGGTAATCTTGAAATTAAAAAAATTAGAAAAAGAAAGCATTAGAAGAGGAATCCCTATAATTGGGAGTGAAAGGGGAGAGTTTTTATTAAAGATTATTAGAGAAGAAAAACCTAAAGAAATTTTAGAATTGGGAACTGCTAATGGTTATAGCGGTTGTATTTTGGGAAGTGAAGGCGGGAAATTATTAACTGTAGAATTGGCTGAAAAAAGTGCTGGAGAGGCTAAAGAAAATTTTAAAAAATTTAAAATAAATGCTGAAATTATCTTTGGAGATGCTGTTGAAGTTGTTAAGAAACTAAATAAAAAATTTGATTTAATCTTTATTGACTTTGCCAAGAAGAATTATATTGATGTTCTAGAAGATTGTATTAGGCTAACTAACAAGACGATAATTGCCGATAATATTAATGTTGATGATTGTAGAGACTTTAAAAAAACCATATTAAGCCACCCATTATTAGAAACTGAAATAATAAATATTAATGATGGAATAGGTTATAGCCGTAAGAAGCAAATACTTAAATAAGCTTAATTTTTTAAAATTCTTATGCCAGATTATAATTTAAAAGTTTCGGAGTTAATTGAATTATGTCCTAGTGCAAAGGCTGTAAGATTTGAGCTAAATGGAAACCCCTTTAACTTTATGCCAGGGCAGTTTATTATGCTACAGGCTGATTTGGAAAAAACCGAGAAATTCAAAATAAACGGAGATAAACCTAAAATACAAAAGAGAGCTTTTTCAATGAGTTCAAGCCCCACTGAAAAGAAATTTTTAGAGGTGACTGTTAAGACAACTGAAGAACCGTTCTTTTCAGATTATTTAATCAATTATTTAGAAGTTGGCGAGGAGTTTAATGTTAAAGGACCTTTTGGAATGTTTTATTTTGATGAGAAAAAAGCAAACAAAGATATTATCTTAATTGGTGCTGGCTCGGGAATAAGCCCTCTGATGAGCATTTTGAGATACATTAATGACAAAAAATTAGGAATAAATGCTCATATTATCTTTTCTAATAAAACTGAGAAAGAAATTTTGTGGAGAGAAGAGATTGAAAAATTAAGTGGAAAAAATAATTTTTCACATGAGTTTACATTAACAAGAGAGGAATGGAGTGGGATGATTGGAAGAATAAATAAAGAGATTATCCAAAAAAAATTAAAAGACCCTAATAAAACAGATTTTTATTTATGCGGACCTCCTTTATTTGTAAAAGATATTGAAAGAATTTTAATTGTTGATTTAAAGATTCCTAAAGAGAATGTTAAAAAAGAGATTTATAATTAACTGGTAATTTTTAATAGATCGTAAGTCTCTAAATCACGGAATCCTGTTAATAGGTATACTTGTGGAATATATAACCTCTTAGAAAGCCTCTCGCCTATAACCCATCTTATTTTTTCTTTGAATTTTCCATCTTGAGTAGCTATTCCGATAATTCCATGATATTGTAAAGCACCATCAATAACAAGGTGGTCTCCATATCCCGATTTTTGGGGATAGATTCCACTATCTCTAACTACTCTATCATTTAATTCTGCAAAAGTTAAAAGTCCTGATAGTCTTCCTAAATTCATTTTAACACCCCTAACTATATCGGAGTCTATTTTGCCGCTTCTCATAAAAGCCAACTCTCTCTCCGACCTAATTTTTACTTGTCTACCTTTTCTTTTTTTTTGATTAATATGTGTTCCTTTACCATATCTATGTTTAAACCCCACCTTCCCCTCTTCTATAGCGACTTGTTTTTTTGCAAGAGTATAATTTCTTAAGGCCTCTCTATATACTTGAAAAGGTAACCTAACTTCACGACATCTCAAAGCTTCATCAAATATTCTTAAGCTTAAATCTCCACGTAATATATCTTCAGCTAAATATTCATATAATTCATTCATGTCTATCCTAATATCTGTAGATGTTTCATATGCATGGTGGATTCTAGAAACACTGTAAAGGTTAAACTCTCCACTTTGATTAGTATAATCCCTCATCCATGAGGTTGGATCTCTAAAAGTAAAGGTTCCATTTAATAAAATATTAGTATCTAAAAAAACATTATCCGTTATATCAAGCAGTCTCACGAGTCCTTTGGACAAGAATCTGAGGTTTCTTACTTCTTCACATCTAAGCAAGTCCTGCAGATTTGCCTCACTTTGACTTACTAATTCTGGAGATAATTTACCTACTAACTCCTGATGTAAACATTCTGCAAGCCATCGACATAATCAATTACCATACCTTTGAATTTATCTAATTGTTCTTTATCTAATAAAATTTTAACTCCTTTATCTTCAAACATTACTTCTGCTGGGGCTTTCTTTTCTCTAAACTTAAAATCGTAGGTCCAACCGCAACTTCCTCTTATTAAAGAAATTTTGAACATATGATCCGGATTTTTTCTGAAAGATTTGCATTTATCAGCTGCTATCTCTGTAAATTTAATATCTTCTTTATTTTCATCTCTCTCTTCCAAAGTTTTATTTAGCTCAATGACTAAACTATCCACTTCTTCGATAGACATTCCATGCCCTAACATTCCCTGTTCCACACTTTCAAAGGTTGAAGCATGACAGCCAACACAATGCAATCCTGCATTAGTCATTAGTTGTGCTAGTTTTTGAGCCTTAGATGGAAATCTTTGAAATATTTCATCTATAGTCATATCCCTTGAAATAGCCATTTCTGATTTCATATTAACAATAAACAAAAGTGATTATATAAAGTTAACTATAACATTGTAGTATCTTTGTTTTTAGAACCTTTTCTCGTCAGCATCTATATTATCAAAATAGCTGAAATAATCTTTTCTACCGAGTTTTTTCTTTTCAGATTCCATCCATTTTCTGCTATCTTCGTCATGCGGCATAGAATGTCTCATTTTATTGTTGAATTGATCTTTTTCTTTTTGGTTTTTATTAAAACTTTCAACCCACTCCGTTATTTTTGCATCTGTTTTTAGCTTTTTTACTTTTTCAGCGAATTCATCTTTGTTTGTTCCTAGAAAACTGAATAAGTCTTGATCTAAAGGACAACCGTAGTGATATTCCCCCAGCTTTCCAGCATGGAAGGCTTTACATTTGTCTAAAGTCCTTGGAAGCATGACTATTCCAGCCAACACATCAAAAGGACTCCTTGGAAATTCTCTTGTTAAATCCATTTTTATCAACTCCTATTATTATAATATAAGAGAGAAAAGTATTTAAAAAGAGATGGTGTAAAGAATTACTATGAAATTCAGATTTGATGGCGATGATGACGACTTTTGTCCTGTAGATCCGGATGATGATTCGGATGATGACGATAGTTGGTAGAATTTCTTTCTTTTTATTATTTTTATATCATTTCATCCACTAAATAAGAGTAGATTTCTCCAAAAGTTGGATGCATATGAGGCATTTTTGCTAAATCCTGCAGAGTTGCTTTGAAATATAATAAAGGAACTGCTTCGTGAATTATATCTGATGCTAAATGGCCGACAATTCCAACACCTAAAATCCTATTTGTTTTTTTATCCACAATGAATTTTATGAAACCCTCTGTTTCCCCATAACAAACTGCTTTTCCTAAATCTTCATAAGGCAATTTTCCTACTTTTACATTTAATTTTTTATCTCTAGCTTCTTTTTCTGTTATTCCAATCCAAGCAACCTCTGGATGACAATAAACTGCCATGGGAAATTTATGATAATCAACTGTTTGTTTTTTTGTTTTAAACATATTTTCAGCTGCAATTCTGCCGTGTTCTATTGCCACGTTAACAACTTCTAAAAGCCCATTTGAATCGCCTGCAACATAAATATTTTTAATTGATGTTTGCAAATATCTATTTAAAATTGGGATTCCTTTTTTGTCTAATTTCATTCCTGCTTTTTTTAAATCTAAAGAATCTACACTAGGAACTCTTCCAAAACCTAATAATATTTCATCTACTTTTATTGTTTCTTTTTTATTGTTATGCAAAAATTCTATTATTTTTTTATTACCTTGTTTATAAAAATTTTTTAGTTCTGTATTTGTATAAATCTTCATTCCCTTTTTTTTAAAAGATTCCTCAACAACTATTGAGATGTCTTCATCATCATGGCCTAAAATATGTTTACTTCTCTGAACTATTATTACTTCTACCCCCATATTATGGAAATAGTAAGCTAATTCTACTGAGACTGGACCTGCTCCTAGGCAAGCTATTGATTTTGGCAAAGACTTTAGTTCTACAGCTTC
>JAGVZL010000053.1 GCA_018302505.1 Candidatus Woesearchaeota archaeon
ATCGGCCAAAGCATGAATCTCATCAATAATGCAATATCTTACATTCCTTAAGTGTTCTCTGAATTTGGTTGTAGTTAAAGAGATGGCAAAACTCTCAGGTGTGCTGATAAAAATGTGAGGGACTTTTCTCATCATCTTAGCTCTCTCACTAGGGGTAGTATCTCCCGTCCTTACCCCAACCCTGATTTTCAATTCTTTTCCATTTTTCTTGGCAATTTCATTGATTTCTTCTAACGGTTTAACTAAATTAACTGATATATCATTTGATAACGCCTTCAAAGGAGAGATATATACAGCATAAATTTTCTCTTCCAAAACTCCAGCTAAATCTAAGGTAACTAATTCATTTAATATAGATAAAAAAGCAGTTAAAGTCTTAGTCGCGCCTGTAGGAGCAGAAATCAGAACATTATTGCCTTCATGAACTTCCATTACTCCATATAATTGTGGTAAACTAAACTCTTTAAACTTAGAAAAAAACCACTCTCTAACAAAAGGATGCAATATCTTCTCTACATCTTCTTTTTTCCTAGGGTCTTCTATGAATTCTATCATTTTCTAGAAAATTCTAGATTAAAAATAAGAATTTCAATTTAAAAGGCTTACGGGGGTCTGTCACGTATGTCGTGTAAACTTATCTATAAAATCTTCCTTGTCTTATATAAGATTCTACTTCCGCAGCCTGAGCAGGAATATAACCATCTCTCCCCATATCGCAAAAATCATTAAACATAGAGATTAAATTTCCTAAACTAGCTCTAACCCCTAAGAGTCTTACCTCTCTCAAAGCCCTAATGGCCTCATAAGGGTTTCTCATAGATACTTCTTCATTTACTATTCTGTCTTGTCTTGGTATATTCATTTTATTCCTCTACTATAATATATAGTTTTTAAGAACCTCTTTTTGAGAGAACCATTATGAAAAATTACTCATTTATAAACTTTTCTAAAAATGGAATATTATACTAAACCATCAAAACTAATTTAAACTAATAGTTATATGGTTAAATAAACGTTCTCAAGGATTAAAATGGGTCAGCAAGATGTTAAAAAGGTTTTAGAAAAAGAAGGTAATTGGCTAATCAGCAATGAAATAGCCAAGAAAGCCGGTTATTCTTTAAAATCTATACAAAGCTCCTTAAGAAGACTAGTCAAGTGGGGGCATGTGGAAAAACAGCCAGCCTCAAAAGTTATAGAAGATGAAAAGCGTTTAAAAGACAGAAGCTTTGCAGGTTATGCATACAAAATTAAAGAATATAAAACAATATCAGATCTGAATTTTTCAAATAAAAATGTTTTATTATTAACGGATTTGGAATCAATAAAAACAATAAAAGAGCTTTATCTGCAGCCAAAAATTAAATTATTCATTTTACCCCACACTAATAAAAAAGATATGGTCCAATATTCGGAATTATTGTCTTCTAAATTAAATAAAAAAGTCACCTTCATAGATAATATTTTATCAAAAGAAACCGAAGAAAAGCTAAAAGATATGAAAGCTGGTCAGATCTTCTTATCTGATAATATTTCAAGTCTAAAAGATGGATTAAATGAATCAAATCCTAAGAAACAGTCAAAATCTAAACTAGTTCAATTGCTTTCTCCTCATTTTGATACTTTTGTAAATGACGCTTTTTCAATATCCAACAAACTCTATGCTTCAACAGTGGGTTTTTCTTATTTGTTGCCAACTTACTTAGGCAGGGAATTTGAAGATAATTTAAATAAGCTGGAACAATTTAAGAATTCAAAATCTAGAATTACTTTTGTTTTAGGCGGTGATAAATCAGAATCTTTAATCAAACTAATAGAAAATAATAATAAAAAAACAAATTTATTTTTGCTAACAGGTTTAATATCTCACTTAGCTTTAAAAGAAAAAGGCTTTAACTTAGGAAACCCATCTAAATTATTGGATAAGCAAAAAGTAAAATCAAATAAATTTTTTAAGAATGTTCTAAAAGATTCGGAAAATATCCTGACTCCGTTAGATTTAGCTTTATCAACCTTTGGAAGCCGTGATGAAATTAGACTAAAGGATTTTCCAGTTTATCAGGCAATACATGATTTAGGCGAAAAAACTATAAATGGCTATGCGAATTTAATAAAAAATTCTAAAGTTGTTTTTTTCAAAGGTCTGCCAGGGAATTATAGAGAAGAAAACTTTCATAACGGAACTGAAACTTTATTGAAATCCTTGCAGGAGACAAAAGCAGAAGTTTATGTTATTGGAAAAGAAACATCAGAAGCTTTGGAGCATTTTAAGATAGACACTAAAAACTTTAAATATGCATCTGAACATTCAGAACCTTCTTTAGTTTTCTTAAATACAGGAACACTGCCTGTTTTAGATATGTTAAAAGAAAAGATTTAAGAATTTTTTTGATCAACATAGAACCATAAGGGAAAATAGTTTCCCGGGTCAATTAAAATTGCTTTATAAATACCATATTCACTAAGACTTGATATTCCAACACTAAGAAAATTTACCTCAACACTTTGTCCCAATTCATCAAAAAACTCTCTGATCCTAGATTCCCAATCTAAAGGATGTAACCTTCTACTACCAATATAATCCCCCCTCACACCTATTCTTCCATCCACAACAAAGTCACATTTCTTAATTGAGGACTTGTTTCTAATCTTTCGACTATTGGATAAAATTCATCTGGAGGAAACCTATTACCAACTAATATACGATCTATTACTCGTTTTGCTCTTAATGCTCGGCTTTCTTCTGACATTTTAATTAATATATCTTAAAACCCCTTTATTTTAACATTAAAATTTAATATTTTTAAATCCTTTCTTTTTTTACAACTTATAAAATACAATCTTTTACCCTTTATAAAATTTACTCGACACACGACACACACGACAGACCCCCGTGGCGTTTATAAATAATTGTAGTTATTTTTAAGATATGATTTATGAAAAAGGGATAGCAGAATGTGTTGGATTATGGCTAGCAGAAGGAGATAATAAATGCCAGAACGAAATAACCTTCACAAACAGCTGTATGAGCTTAGTCAAGCATTTTGATAAAAATTTAAGATTAATCTTTAATAAATATAATCCGAACATAAGAATTTATGTTTATTCCTCAAAGAGAGAAAACATAAGAATTCCTATAAAATATTGTAAAATAAATAGATATGTTGATAAGAGGGCTAGAAAACCATATCTAATTTGGAGATTATCATCTGTCAAATTATATATGATATGGAGAAATATAGTAGAAGAAATAAAACTAGACGAAAATTATTATCCGGACATTCTTAGAGGTTTCTTTGCAGGAGAAGGGAATATTAAAACAAATAAAAAATCTAATGTAAGAGTGGTAAGGATCGCACAAGGTAAACCAAATAAATACACAGAAAAACTGTTAAACAAATTAAAAATAGAATATTCCTATTATCAAGATGAAAGGAGTTATAGTATCTTTAGAAGAATTAATTGGGATAAATGTGCTAGAATAAATATAGCAGACCTTCATCCGGAGAAGAGAGTAAAGTTTTGGATGGCCTACAAAGATTATAGGGAGTATCATTATAAGCATAATCACATAAGAAACAATCTGCTAGTTTTACTAGATGAACCATTTACAACATTAAAATTAGCTAAAAAGTTTAAAAGAGATAAAAGTACAATATGTAAAATTCTTATCCAACTCAAGAAAGATAATTTAGTAAATAATTATCGAGTGGGAAGCAAAGATTATTGGATAAAAAAAGATAGGAATACAGTAATAATTTCTTCAATTAAAAATAATTATCTAAATTTTCTTAAAAGCTCAGAAAAGAGAACTAAAGATTTTGCAAACAAATTTAATGTTAAACCTCTATCTTCATCCAAAATGTTAAAAAGATTAAAAGAATTAGGGTTTGTTACAAGAGATAAAAATAAAAACTGGAAGATTAACCCTATAGATAAAAAGGTAATAATAATATGACATGGATATTAGGAATCGATGAGGCCGGGAGCGAATCTTAGTTTTCACTAAATTCCCCGATAGGTGCTGTAATCGGTTCTCTTTTCATAGCCGCAATTTTAATAGAAGAAGAAAAAGTATCTAGATTGGAGAAGATTGGAGCTAAGGATTCTAAACTATTAACTTATAAAAAAATAGCTGAACTATCTAAAAAAATTAAAAAAATAGTAAAAAAATATGAGATAATAGAAGTTACTCCTTTAGAAATTGATGAAGCAGTTGATGGAAATAATACTTTAAACTTAAATTGGCTGGAAGGAAAGCATATAGCAGATTTAATCAATAAGTTAAATCCGGATAAAGCAATAATCGATTCTCCTTCTCCAAATATAGAAAAATTCAAAGGTTATGTTAAAAAACAGTTAAAAAACAAAGATATAGAGCTAATTGTCGGTCATAAAATGGAAAAATTCTTTGCAGTGGGGGCAGCTTCAATATTGGCAAAGGGTGCTAGGGAAGAGCAGGTTCTAAAAATAGAGAAAAAAGTAGGCCAAAGCATCGGCTCAGGTTATCCTTCTAATCCAATATGTAAAAAATTCTTAA
This sequence comes from Candidatus Woesearchaeota archaeon, assembly GCA_018302505.1. Taxonomy (GTDB): domain Archaea; phylum Nanobdellota; class Nanobdellia; order SCGC-AAA011-G17; family ARS1403; genus JAGVZL01. Next base: position 4,538 of record JAGVZL010000053.1, read on the forward strand.
AAGAAAACCATGAAAAATACCCAGAAATAATAAGAAAATCATGGGCACCCTATAAAACACTAATTAAAGAGTCTCAACAAAAAAGTTTAGATAAATTTTAATCAATTATTTCGTCATAAACTCTTTGTCTACTCAATCTGTCGAAAAGGGTTATTCTATCGCTAGTTCCTGCTTTTACAACATACTTCCGCCCTTCATCAGAATCAACATAAGGAACACCATCACGAACAACCAATCTTCCTGTGTAATTACCTTCCCCACTCACATGAAGAATTGCTTCTCCACCTTCATTTCTTACCAAAGTAGATAATTTAACCTTTATTTTTGCCATAATTTTTTAATAGCCCAATAATATTTAAATCTTTCTTAATTAAATTTTTAAAGAAGGATAATAAAATAATTTAAGAGTCGAAATAATTAAATGGTGTTCTTTTCAATTTAAACTTATGATCCAGCCAGCAGAAAAATTTATGAAAGCTGCAATTGAAGAAGCGATAAAATCAAAAGAAAAGGGAGATTATGCAGTCGGAGCGGTTATAGTTAAAGATAGTAAAATTATTATCAGGGTAGGGAATAGGGTAAAATTGGATCAAGACCCAACAAATCATGCAGAAATTATTGCCATAAGAGAAGCATCAAGATTATTAGGTTCAAGACATATTAAAGATTGCATACTTTACACAACTCATGAACCATGTCCTATGTGTTCTTCAGCAGCAATTTGGGCTAAGATGGAAGGAATAGTTTATGGTGCGAAGATAGAAGATATGGAGAATTATAGGATACAAAATGGAAATAAGGAATTGAGCTGGAGAACTATCAATATCCCTACGTCCCAAATACTAGAAAAAGGGGATCCAAAGTTGCTTTTAATTGAAGGGTTTATGAGAGAAGAATGTAAAAAACTCTTCCACTCTTTATATCACTAATAACAAAAAATATTAAGAAAAATTTATAAACTTCTTTCCAAAACTCTAAATAAGAAATGACAGTCATTAAGAAGATAAGAGCTACTGGTTTTAAATCCTTTGCAAAACCTACTGAATTGCAATTTGGAAAAGATTATTCCGCAGTACTAGGCCCAAATGGCTCGGGTAAGTCTAATGTGGTTGATAGTTTATGCTTTGTCTTAGGTCGTTTATCCGCTAAATCTCTAAGAGCAGATAAGTCCGCTAATTTAATCTACAACGGAGGAAAAAAAGGAAAGCCAGCTAAGCATGCAGAAGTTTCAGTAGTCTTTGATAATTCTAATAAAGATTTTCCGGTAACCGCAAAAGAATTGGAGGTTAAAAGAATAGTTAACCAAAAAGGAAATTCAATTTACAAAATTAATGGAGAAGCAAGAACAAGGCAGCAAGTTTTGGATGTTCTAAGGGCTGCAAAAATCAATCCGGACGGCCATAATATAGTATTGCAGGGAGATATTACTCACATGGCTGAAATGCCGGCAGAAGAAAGAAGAAAAGTTCTAGAAGAGATCTCAGGTATTTCCATGTTTGAAGAAAAAAAAGAAAAGGCCTTAAGGGAATTGGAAAGAGTGGATGTAAAATTAAACGAAACAGAAATAGTTATGACTGAGAGAGAAACTTACTTGAAAGAATTAAAAAAAGACAGAGACCAGGCTGTAAAATATAAAGAATTGGAAAAAAATATTAACAGAAACAAAGCAACTTATCTGAGTGTTCAAATTAAAAACAGAGAAGACAAATTAAGAGAGATAGAATCAAGAATTCTGAAAAATAACAAAGACATAGATAAAATAAAAGAAGGAATAGAGTCAATAAGAAAAGAAATAGAAAATAAAAAAGAAGAATTAAATAAATTAACCGAAAGAATCGAGTCCAAAGGCCCATCTGAGGCCCTAACTTCAGACATCGGAAATATAAAAGAATTAATCCTAAAATCAGAAACAAGAACTGAATCTATTACTAATGAAATAAAAAGAATAGAAGAGAGAAAAAAGCAGTTGAACAATAGTATTGTGGAATCAGACTCAAAATCAAAGGATTTAATAAAAGAAAAAGCTGAAATCTCAAATAAATTAAATTCTCTAAAGAAAGAAAAAGCTTCAGTCTCAAAGCAGTTGATGGAGTTCAGGCAGAGACATAACTTAGACAGCGTTGAAAAAGAATTATTAAATTTAGATACTAAAATAGACTCAATTAAGAATATACTAACTGAAAAAGAAGAGGAATCAAGACTGTTATTTAGAAACAAAGACCAATTAACTTTCAAAATATCAAATATAGAAGAATCAATAGGCAAAGCAGCTAATAAAAAGCAGCAGGATGAATTAAAATCTTTTAAATCTAACTTTAAAAACATTACAGAAAAATTAACTAAAAATTTAAATGAAAATTCCTCTTTATCAGCCCAGTTATCAAATGCAAGAAATTCATTGTATAAAACCCAAGAAGAATACGCTAAAATTAAAGCCCATCATGTTTCAATAACAGAATCTTCCGCAGCAACTTTATCTATTAAAAGAATCAAAGATTCCAATATAAAAGGAATTCACGGAACTGTTTCTGAATTGGCGGAAGTGGACCAAAAATATTCATTAGCTCTGGAAGTGGCAGCAGGTCCAAGAATTAACAGTATTGTAGTTGAAAATGACAAGGTAGCAAGTGACTGCATTAGATTTCTAAAAGAAAAGAAATTAGGAATAGCAACCTTCCTGCCTTTAAATAAATTGCAGGATAGACCAATAGAAAGAACAAAAATTGGCCACGGTTTGGCAATAGATTTAGTCAAATTCGATCCAAAATACAGGGCAGTTTTCAATTACGTTTTTTCAAACACAATAGTTGTAGATGATATAGACTCCGCTAGAAAGATTGGCATTGGAAAAATAAGGATGGCCACTTTAGACGGGGATTTAGTTGAGTCTTCAGGTGCTATGATTGGGGGTTATAGAAATAGAAAATTCGGAGCGTTTAAAGAGCAGGGTTCAACAGATAAATTAGAAAATTTAGAGGATGAAATAACAAGATTAAGAAATATAATAACGACTTTGGATAAAAGAAAAATAGAAAATGATTCTACCGTAGATTCCTTAAGAGAAGAAAAAGCTAATTTAGAAGCTTCCATAATAAAAATAGAGAAATCAATTCCAAATCTGGATATAAACTCTTTAAATAAAGAAAAATTAGTTTTAGATAAAGAATTAAAGAAAATAGAATCCTCATTATCCTCTCTGGAAAAAGAAATTAACTCAAATAAATCCATCTTAAAAGATTTGTCTCCAAAAAGAGCGGAAGTATCTAAAAAAATAACTGAAAAGCAAAACTCCTCAGCAATGTCTAAACTTGAAGAACTAGAAAAGTCAAGGGAGGATTTAACTGAAAAAGAGATTTTATTGATAACCAGGCTGAAAAACATAGATACCCAGGTCGTTGATATGATCGGTCCTGAAAAAGAAAACATCATTAGAATTATTAAAGAACATGATAAAGAAATCCAGAATTTCAATAATGAATTAAAAGAATTATCAAAAATAGTTTCTAATAACAACTCCTTATTAAAAGGAAAGCAAAATGAAGAAAGGAAATTATATACAGGATTTAAGCAGCTATTCGCAGACAGAAATAAATTAAACGAAGAAGTCCAAAAGAAAGAATTAAAAATAAATAACGAAGAAAATAAAATTACTTTATTCGGAGATAGAGTTAACAATTTTAGTAATGAAAAAGCAAAAGTTATCTCTGAAATAGCAGGATTTAAGCAGGAATTCGAACCATTTGAAGAGGTCCAATTAAGAAAAGGAATTAATTTCGAGCAGTTAAAAGATGAAATTTACAAATTTGAGAAAATGATGAAAGACATGGGCAATGTCAATTTGCGTTCTTTGGAAATCTACAATGAAGTCCATAAAGAATATGACCAAATATTTGGAAAAGTAAAAAAATTAAGAGAAGAAAAAAATGATGTAGTTGGTATGATTACAGAGATAGAATCTAAAAAAACAGATGTTTTCATGAAAACTTTCAGCAATATAAAGAAAAACTTTGAAAATATCTTCTCTCAATTAACCACAAAAGGGACAGCTCATTTAGTTTTAGAAAACCAGGAATCTCCATTAGAAGGCGGAATTCAGATTTTAGTTAGAATCTCAACAGACAAATATTTGGATATTAAGTCTTTAAGCGGGGGAGAAAAAACAATGACAGCTTTAGCCTTCATTTTCGCAATCCAGGAATATGACCCAGCTTCATTCTACGTTTTTGATGAAGTAGATGCAGCCTTAGATAAAAGGAATTCAGAACTATTAGCCAATTTAATTAAAAAATACTCAGAAAAAGCACAATATATTGTAATCACCCATAATGATGCAGTTATCCATACCGCCTCTCAGTTATACGGCGTAAGCATGAGAGAAAACGGGATAAGCAACGTTGTTTCTTTAAAAATATAAAAAAAGGAGTAAAAATTACTCCATTTTGCCTATTTTAAACATCTTTGTACCGCAATCAGAACAAATACCTTTAACAGCATCTCTGCCATTTGCCATCTTTACCTGTTTAGCACCCTTCATCTCTCTTTTTTCCTTACACTTCATGCAATGCCCATCTACCATTTTGTTTCCTCCTTTAAGTTAAATTTAATTATACCCTAATATAACATATTTATAAAGGTTTTCAAGATAGAAAGTTAAATAAACTAAATAAGCATTTTAAGTAAAATGGCTAAAAACTTCAAAGTAGCAGCTGTCCAATTAGATTTAAACAAAAAAATTAGACTTATTTTAAATGATATTAAAGAATATATGCAGTCAGCAAAGAGAAAAAATATAGATATTATCTGTTTTCCCGAAGGTTCAATATTTAGAGGACCTAAAAAAAATAAGGAAATTATCCCAAAAATTAAAGAATATTGCAAAAAATATAAACTATGGTGCATTATATCCACCCATTTAAGAGAAAAAAAATACAGCTATAATACAGCTTTATTAATTAACGATAAAGGAGTAATTTCAGGAAAGCATAGAAAGGTTCATACTTTAGGTGATGGCCCCGTAGCTCCGGGATCTAAATTTGATATCCATACAACTAAATTTTGCAGGATCGGAATTGCTATATGCTGGGACATCTCAAATCCAAAAGCAATTTACAGCATGGCCAAGAAAGGAGCTAAAATAATATTCTGCCCAATGTATTGGTGTTATGATGAATGGGCCCATAAAAAGAATCATAGGAAATTTGAAAAAAGAATCTTAGAATCATTATTGCTTGCAAGAGCCTATGAAAGCCTGGTTTATATTGTCTTTTGCAATTCAATTGATAAAAGTGAACAAAGATTAACTTCTTATACTGCAATAGCAGAGCCTCATAAAATTATTAAGGAAATTTTTAATAAAGAAGGAATGATAACTGCTGAAATAGACTTAAATTATCTGTCAGAAATAAGAAAGAAAACATTAACTTAATCTCTTGCATTCTAAATAGAGAAAATTAGCTATTTTGTTAACTAATTTTTTTTCATCTTCATAAATAAAATCAAGAGCCGGACAGCTGTTAACTTCAATCACATACCATTTCCCACTGTTAAGAATTAAATCCAGCCCACAAACCTGCAGTCCTAATGCTCTGGAAGCTTTCTCGCATAAATTTTTTAATTTTTCATTAACTTTTATAGTCCTAAAGTGCTCCCTTACATTCCCAGATTGTTTCCACGACTTACTAATTTTTACCACAAACTGCTCTAATTTATAATTAATTAAAGTTGCCCTATAGCTTCTCTTAAAATTTGGAATGTATTCCTGCGCTATCATAGGAGAGCGATGGCTTTTTTTAACTATTTTTTTTAGTTTCTTAATGAACATCGGATAGCTGCTAACCATCTCAACAAGCATGGAATTATCAGAAAAAACCCCCTTTAATACAAGCTTCTTATCTTTCAAGATTTCTTTAATAATCTTGGAATAATATCTAGTCTCCATTGGTATGAAATAAGTCTTAGGAGTTGGGATTTTATGCTCTAGACATTTTAAATAAAACATCCATTTATCTTCTTGATAGAAAAAAGAATGAGAGGAATTTATTACTTTTTTCCCTATCTCTTCCAAAGTTTTTGATATTTCCAAAGATTCAAATAATATCGGCTGGCAGGTTGTATCATTATAGATTAATTTGCATTTCTTAGTTTTTTCTTTTAATTCATTAACATCTAACTGCTCTTCAGCCGGCAGATAAATAATATTAAGATTTTTCTTTTTCAAAGCCCTTAACAATATATTATCATGATAATCCTTATATGTTTTATAATAGATGATACCGATAGAAAGCTTTTTACCCATATGACAAGTTATATTGATTTAATATTTATACTTTTTGAATCTAAAACATAAGCTCAAAACATTTTAAGAATTTCTGTTTTAACTTTATCAAGCGTATTATTATTAATTTTTCCAATTTTTATTGTTACTAAATTTTTCTCAACAGCAAAAATCTTATCTGCTCTTATTCTGCTGGGCTTAACAAGTTTGCCGGATTCCATATTTTTATTATCAATAATAACAGAATAGGGCTCGTCTTTAATGACCGTTGTTAATGGAACCATAATACAATCATCAGATTTTTTATTAAAAGATTCATTAGAAACAACCAAAGCAGGTCTAACTTTCATTCCCTCAAGATTGGTAAATGGGTACCGAAGAAGTACGACATCTTTTTGATTTATGTTCATTTTATTTTTTAAGATATTGATTCCAGACTTCATCTTCTTTATTATCCCAAACTTCCTTTAAAGATTTTTCACTAATTTTTAGAATATCACTAAAATCATCTTTTATTCTTTCAGATGCTTTCTCAATCAATATTTTCCCTTTTTCCTGGATTATAATTAAATTATCTCCCTTATTTATTCCATTAATTTTTCTTATATCCAAAGGAATGGCTATCTGCCCCTTATCCGAAACTTTTACAGTTTTAATTATCATAAACTTTGTAAGAAAATTCTTACTTATATATTTTTCTATTTTCAAAAACATTAAAAATAAGATTTCATTTTAATAACTATATCATCAATATTAATAATAGACTCAGGAGCAAGAGGAGAAGTTTTACAGTATACTATAGAAAATCTGTTGATAATGTTGTCATATCTAAAGAGAGATATTATGATGGAAGAAGAAATAGCAACAGATGCTACAAAAGATGATATTTAAGAAAGTGGATAAGACTAATATTAAGCAGTCATCTTAATATTTTGCTCTTCAGCTTTTTTCCTTAGAGATTCTAAAATTAACATATCATCTATTTCCATTAGTTTTTTTATTTTTTCATTTTCTGTATTTAATTTAAATAATTTAGCCTTACCTATAATTCTAGTGGGAATGATGATTTTGTATTTAATTAAATTGTCCCATATACGATACAAGGTAGCCCTTCCTATTCCTGCATTTTCTGCCATATCAGTTATAGAAAAGTCTAATTCCCCCATTGTTAATAAGTAATCCATAATTTTTATTGTTGGGGAATCACCCATAAACTCTATGAATAAAGATTTTTTTTCCATATAAAATTTAAGGTAAAAGCTTATATTTAAATCTTTCTATTATGACACAATATAGTCTCTTATTAGTAAGAAAGATTAAAATACTATAACTTCTTACAACAACATATGCATTTCGATTCTCTAGATATAAAAAAACACATTATTAAGAAACTAGTGTTATGGAATAAGTGGGGAGCTTCTCATACAGAGAATATTTTGAAAGGACTTCCACATCATTTAAGAGGAGAAAAAGTAACGAAAAGAGTTTTAAAAGAATTAATACAAAATAAATGGTTACTTCCTGCAGTAAAAACAGGAGAAATTCATTATTCCTTAAATCCAGAAAAAGTTGATGAAATATTGCAGTTTTATGAAAAGTATAGTAACAAATAGAAGAGAAAACACTAAAACTTTAAACTATTTAGGAATAACTAATCCTCCAATATATCTTTGAGCAAAAACAACTTCACTCTTTCCACCTATTTGTGCCCATATTTTTTCATGACCTATAAAATCAGTAATATCGCTACCAAAACTAAGACCATTTTCATAAACCCAACCTCTTCCACCCACCAATTGTCCTTTTGGACCTCTATACGGAGCATCTTCAGGGACTTGAAGCAAAGCTTTTTTTAAAAAAGAAAATGTTTCTCCAGCAAAAGCTACATCATCTCTAAAATCTAGCATCATTCCTCCATCATAAGACATTGTCCAAACTGGTTCTCCTCTAAATCTAACAACTTCCTGTCCGGGAGCTCTAAAAAACCCAACATAACTATCTCTATAAATCCAGTCTCCTTCAATAAATTCTAATTCTTTAAAACCAGGTCTTTCAGGAGTTGCTTCCATTCCCTCACCAGCATAAGTAGCTTTCTTAGCTCTTACAAGGAATTTTGCCAGTTCTTCTAAATTTATCATATTATTTTGTGAAATTTATCCATTTTTAAGTATTATTGTGAAACAATATTTTATTCCAAATAATCTGGTTTAACACCCATTTGTCTCTTCCTACTTATAAGTAAATGATTTAAATCTCCTAAACTTGATTTTTCTCCCCAATCTCTGTATTGAACTAAAAACATATGTTCAAGAGCAGGTAAGACTTCTTCATCATCCCCATGAGTTTCATCAGGTAATATTGTTAGACCCAACCTTTCAGATTCACTTAAAATTCTTCTGCAAGTAAAATCTCTTACTCTCCTCAAATCTCTCCCATTAGAAAGTCTATCAAAAAGAGAATCCTCAGCTTCTTCAACTCTATAGCAGCCTCCTTCTCTTAAATCCGGCATTATTGTAAAATTAGTATGTTTAACTTCTCCAACTTGTCTCCCAAGAAAATTTTGGTCATATTGTCTGGCTTCTGGAATATCAACACCTAAATCCATTTCATCTAACCATTTCAAATTCATTTGTCTTAACCAATATATATTTTCCTCAAGTCCCCAATCGTCTCCAAAGCCAACTTTGCAACCAACTAAATGTAACTCATCTTCTGGAACTCCCTTATATATAGAAGTTTCACAATATTTAAATCCTTTACCAGCTAAATGATATCTTTCTCCATCAAAATCAATAGGAGGAAGCTCAAAAACTAGAGAGCTTTTTCCCCTTCCTATAAGTTGAGGATGATCTCTCGGGATTCTATGAGCATAAAGTAGAGTTGTTTGCTGGTCACGAACGACCCTACAACGAGATAATAAATCTACCATTCTATTTCTTCCAGCTTCAAATACTTCTTCATTCATTTCAATATCCTCCCATTTAAGGCTTTAAAAAAAGAAAAAAAAGGAACAAACTTAGTAATAAGTTTGCCCTGCAGATGTTTCTTCGTCACCTAAGCCTTCTTCTTCATTACTTCCTTTTAATTTGTTGAAAGCAATTATCAAACCTAAGATAACTAATAGAATTGCTAAGATAGCAAATCCAATTTCTAGTCCTTTTCTTACATTTGGAAGACCGCCAGTGGCGTTAGCAGCTAAATTAAGCTCTTTAACTGTTTCACCATCAGCTTTAACCTTAACAGTAAAGCTTTGAGTTCCTGAAACACCGGAATTTGGAGCTACTTTAACTAATAATTCTCCAGTCTCGCCAGCATTAACAGTTACAAATCCAGGTTCAACAGTTGCAGTTCCCCATACACCAGTGCCTAAAACTTCAGCTGAATAAACAACTTTATTTTCTCCAAAGTTAGCAATCATAACTTTGTAAATAGCACTGCCGGAAACTACATCTTTGCTTGTTGCGTCAACACTAACAACAGTTGCATCTGCTACAGCTGAACTTTGTCCATTTACATGAACTAAGAAGTTCTCGCTAACAACAGTATGACCTCTGTCATAGATTAACTCAACCTTAGCTTGGTAATCTTTAGCTTCAGCATTATTTGGAATTCTGAAGAATAAGTCTACATCTCCTGAACTTTCTTCATCTTCAATGTTATTATCCTCTGGAGCTAATTCATCTATATAGTCTCTAGCCATAACACCTAGTTCGGAAATACTTACTCTAACTTGTATGTCTTCTTCTTTCTTGTCTCCCATGTTTTCAACTCTAACAGTGGAGAAAAGAACATCGCCAGCATCAACAGAGTTGCCTGGTCTGAAAACAACATCTTGAACTCTCAAGTCATGCCTTTTTTCATCTATCTTGAAAGTATAGTCCCTTCTTTCTTCATTGTTTCTGTCAAAAACTTCAACATGAAGAGTGTAGGTTTCAGATAGACCATTTTTATCTGCGTCTATGTCATTAGGAATTTCTACATATAGAGTTCTGTGGTAACTTCCATCTGATTCAATCTTGAATACTTCAGATTTTTCAGCGATTTCGCCGTATTCATAACCACCAACCCAGGATCTAACTCTAACGTCATCTCTAACAGCTCCGCCAGCTTGTCCGTTAACCCAAACGTCAACTTCCAAAGTTTGGCCTCTGTCAATAACAACAAAGTTAGTATCGCCTGTAGTTACTTCCTTTTCATTTACTTCTACCCTTGCGATATCGAAATCAGGGCTTACTGCACTCGTATTTACTGCTCCTATTAAAAGGAATGCAAATACTACGCTCATCAATTTATAAATTGACTTCATTTTGTTTTTACCCCCCAAATATTAATGAATATTTGTTGCTATTTTACAGTTATAAACCATTTATAAACCTTTCGATGGTAACAACTCTTAATTATTTGACATTTCACTGTCAGTGACAAAAACTTGGTTAGCCTATAGAACTCACTTAACAATAAATCAGTTAAAATCTTTGTTTTTCTCCCTTAATCTAAGATTATTGTAACTTTAAATGACAACACCTTAAATCTTATCAAAAATATTCCTAAAAAACTCTTTATCTTTCCTATGGGTCAGTAGTCCTATAACCTTTTCTTTCTTTACCCATATAGCTTCCGGGTTTTCAGAATCAACAGGCTTTAATTTTTCCTGATCTGTTCTAAATAAGAACATAAAAATTGTTTTTAATTCAGATAAATCATCTCCTCCTTTTAGAGAAATCTTGTGTCTTTTATAGCTTCCAAGTTCTTTTATGAATTTTAATTGGTTAATCCCGCTTTCTTCATAAACTTCTCTCTTAGCAGTTTGAATTTTATCTTCTCCATCTTCAATATGTCCCTTTGGCAGACTCCAAGAATTACCTCTCTGATTAACTACAAGGACTTCATTTTTTTTATTCAATATAACCCCGCCAGCACTTTGAGTTCTTTTCATAATAATTGGGGACGGAGGGATTCGCACCCCCGAATAGCGGTCTGGAGCCGCTCAGTTTCCTCCTAGCCTACGCCCCCGCTAAATAATTTTTGCTAAGATTTTATCTCGTTATTCCCTATATAAATTTTATCTCTATTTTTAAAATTATAAATTATCTAAAGGGCTTCTAATATTTATCATCTTAGGACTAGCCATATGTAAATATCTCATAGTAGTTTGCGAAGAATTATGTCCTAATAAACTCTGAACTTCATTTACACTGTATCCATCTTCAATTAAATGAGTGGCAAAACTATGTCTCAAAGTGTGACAGTGAACATTTTTATTAATTTTAGCTTTTTTAGCTGACTTTTTAACTATGATACTTACAGTTTCTTTGCTAATATGTTGTCCTTTATTTCCTTTAAACAAATAAGAACTAAAACTTAATTTATTATCTCCAATAAACTTTTGAATCTCTTCATTTAATATTTTAGCTAAAACAAACAGCCTGTCTTTTCCGCCCTTTCCTTTTCTTACCCATCCGTAATTTTTACTAAACTCAAAATCCTCAACCCTCAAATTTATTAATTCAGAAACTCTTAAACCGGCAGAATACATCAGTTTAATCATTAATTTGTGTTTCTTATTTTCTATTGCATCAAATAATTTTTTTATTTCTTCCTTTGTTAAAAATGTTGGAAGTTTTTTAGGGACTTTAGAATACTTAATATTATACATTAACTTCTTATTGAGAATATTTTCCATTAAAAATTTTATAGAATTTAGATAAACATTTACAGTATTTCCAGAAGCATTTTTTTCTAATATTTTATCAATATAGTCAGTAACATCTTTCTTTGTAATCCTTTTTACCTCTTTGTTAGTGTAATTGAGAAATCTCTTAACGCATGAGCAATAAGTATGAATAGTTCTAGGGCTCAACCCCCTTCTCAACCCTTCTTTTTTAATTAAGTAGGAAACATCCATAAATTTAGTCTCTTTTTAAACTTTAAATCCATTTTGTAACTTTAAAATAGATATAAAAGATTAGATTATGGAGCCTAGAATTTAATTTGTGTACCTGTTATAAATGCAAAATTTGATATTTTACATATATATACAGTTAAATGTAATTTTTGCTTTATCTAGAAATTACTTAGGTTCACTCTGTTCACAATTCATGGCAAAAACTCAAAAATCTTATTTTCTCCATTTTTAATAAATAAAAAATTCCAAAATAATAATTTTCGCCTTATCAGGACATCTAACAACAGTTATGAGTCCATTCCGCTACCTAATAATAAAATAAAAAGAGCCTCGCACACCCCTCAGCTAAAGCTTCGGGAAAGCCAAAATCAAAGATTTTGAAAAGAAAAAAGAGAAATTAGTTTCCTGTTTCTGAAGTTTCTTTTGAAAATGCTTCTTCTACTTTAGCATAAGCACTTCTAAAATCAGGACATCTATCAAGAAGATGAAAGTCTCTAAAGTTATTACCTAATATTTTTTCAAGCTCATCAGGATTTAAAACTTCATCTGTTATATCTGGAAAACCTAATGTTGAACCATCTCTAGCTCTAGGACAATAAAATCTTAATCTAAAATGAGGAGTCCTTGGGATAGATACACTAGTTCCGAAAAATTCCCCCCTCTTATAATAATATCCTACATCCAATTCAACA
>JAGVZL010000054.1 GCA_018302505.1 Candidatus Woesearchaeota archaeon
TAAATATCCTGAATTTTTTCGGCATTATCGAGTGCAATTTTTATTACCTCATCAAACTTACCTTGTTGATATAAATCATATGAAGATAAAAATTTAGCCTCAATTCCTAAATCTACCAATACTTTTTTGAAATCGTCGGCAAAATATTCGCCAAACGATTTATAACCTTTAACTGGGGAGGGAGCTTCACGCAGAGAGAAACCTAAATATTTAGAAAAATCTTTTAATAATTCTTGCGGAAGACCGTCTATAGGATCGAAATCGTTAAAAACGTAAGTAGTTATTGCTTTTTCTCCAAAATCTTTTCTTGGAATAATTTTATGATGTTTTTCATGAAGAATGTTCTTTAAAAGTATTTGCATTATTTATTTCATTTAAATTTCCTGAACCTGTGTCTAAAAACAGATAAGTTTCGTAGCTTTCTCTTTTTAATTCTTCCAGTAATTGTGGAGAAATTTGTTTGACTATTGATAAAATAAAAATTTTGTCTAATCTTTTCAATGTTTTAACCATGATTGATGCCGAAGACAAGCCGTCTGCATCCAAATGGGAAATAATTCTTATAGGTTTGGTAATTTTAGAAAAATAATTTGTCGCCTCTTTTATTGAAGTTAAGAAATCCATTTTACTCAATTAGTAATTTGGCGTTTGTTCTTGAGTACCTCCAAGATTCCGGCAGCAAGCTTCTGGATTTATAATACTTAGCCAATCTCCTTATTTTTGATTCTGTTAAAGTTAATCCTCTAATACTTGGTTGGTCATGCTTGTTTTGTTCGCTATGCTCTGTTATTATAATCGCTTTTTTTATTAAAGCCCTCATATCTTCAGGAAGTTTAGGATAGAGCTTTTTTTCTTTTAAAATTGATGTTAATGTTTTTTTAGTTATTAATCTAATATCCGGAATCCCGTAAGAATCCCTCAAAGTAATGCCTATTTCAGAGGAAGTTTTTCCTTCTTTTGCCAATTTTTCAATAAGCAAAACTACTTCTTTATCATTATATTTCTCCCATATAGCCTTGTTAGACTTCATAGGCTTTTTACTTCCAGACTTTCCTTTCTTCCTCGAATGCATTCTTGCCATTTTAAATATGATTAGAACAATCTACAGTATAAGAAAGCTGTAAACCGTCTTATCTTTAAAAATTTAATCAAAAAGTGTATTTATAAACTATTCGGTTATTTTGAAAACAACATCCTGAGGCCTTACTTTATCTTTTACTTTTATTCCGATTGAAGAGCCTTTTTTAGCTTCCTGAACAATTTTATGCTCTATCTGCATGGAATCCACTGTTTGTTTAAAATCTGTTGTAGCCCCTTTTATTTTGATTTTATCCCCGATTTTTAAGCCACCTTCTAATTCGATAGCTGCTACACCTATATTCCCATAATAACTTATTATTTTCCCAATTTTCTTTTCGACCATTTTAATCCCTATAATCTATAAGTAGAGAAAATATTTAAAGGTTTTTATTATAAATTTTACATTACAATAATCCTTTTAAAGTTAAAATTATTTATCATTGCGATGGATACTTTAAGAAATCTTTTTGATGATTTTTATGATTTAGTTAAACCTGCTGTTTTTAGACGAACAGAGGAGGATCCAAAAAAAGCACATGAGTTATTTAGAAGATTTTGTGGTGTTCTTAGTTTTACACATTTAGAAAAACTTGTCTTAGATAATAAAAGCAATTTAGTTCCACCCCCTTTTGAATTGTCTAATGCTGCCGGCTTGAATAAAGATGGAAAATTTCATCCTAAAGTTCTTCGTTATTTAGGATTTGATAGAGTAGTAGTTGGTACTGTGACAAATAATCCTTGGGATGGTAATCCTAGACCTACTGTTAGAAGATATTCTGAAACCGAGTCTATGGTTAATTGGGAAGGTTTGCCAGGAATTGGTGCAGAAAGAGTTGCAGAAAAACTTGAAAGTTATGGGGATCATGGAATCCCTATAACGATTAATTTTATGGCTACTCCTAAAAAACAAGGCGATGAATTATTAAGAGATTTGGAAGGAACTGTAAGAAGAACAAGAGATTTACCTTATGTTGATAGATATGAACCAAATATTTCTTGTCCAAATACACATAGTGGAAGTGGTGGAAATGATACAAGGGATGGGAACCTCAGAATGTTGGATTCTATGTTATTGGTGATTTGTCAAGAAGTATATCGGGAACAGGATATTTATTTAAAAATCTCTCCTGACTCTACACAAGCGGATGTTAATGATACAGTTGATATTATGAGAAACCATAGAGTTCGAGGATTTACTACGACAAACACAACAACAAATCATGATAGAAGATATATTCCTGTTTCCCCACAAGTCGATGGCAGACAAGTTGGCGGTGCGAGTGGTAATGCTGTCTATGAACATTCATTAAGCATTCAAAAATTATATGAAGAAAGAAGAAAAGAAATTGGTGCGAATTGGAAGCTTATTGCAGTAGGAGGGATAAATTCTTTGGGTAGAGTAAGAGAAAGGCTGGAAGCTGGGGCTTCTGGAATCCAACTATATACTCCTTTAGTATTCTCAGGTCCAAGATTTTTAAGGGAATTAAGAAGATATAGATAAGAATACATATTTGTGATTACCTAATTATTTTTATATGAGTAGATATTTTATTTTTCTATGGTATCTTATACAAAACCTATTGATCCGCATGTTCATTTTAGAGGAGAAGAATATAAATATGTAAATCCTAGTTTCTTAGAATTGGGGTTTAGAGATGCTAGAAGAGCTGGTTTAGCAGGAGTGTTAGAACAACCAAACCCAGAACGATGGTTAACAGAAGAGGTTGTTGTTGAAGATAGATTAGAACAAGGTGAAGAATATAGATGTAATATTCATCACGGAATTCATGTTGGTTTGACTAATAACTTTGAACAAGTAATAAGAGCTTTAGATATGGTAAACAGAGGAGTTGGAAGGTCAAATTCTGATAAAACATTTTATACTCATTCTACAGGAAACATGGGAATTTTAGACCCCGATATACAAAAACATATTTGGTGGATGAAAGGTGTTACGGGTTACAGGGGTGTTTCTATAGGTCATTTTGAAGATGAACAAAAATTTGTTGGAGATTTTGATTATAGAGATCCAATTTCACATTCCCAAAGACAAACTCCAGAGTCTGAATTAGTTCAAGTTGAAAGACAAATAAGAAGTGCAAAGGATGGGAGATTTAGAGGAACATTCTATATCGCTCATGTTTCAAATCCGGATACTGTAGATTATATTGAAAGGGAAAGGGGAATGGGAAAATTACCGTTTAGTGTTGTATTAGAAGCTACTTTCCATCATATATTTCTTAATACTGATGATTATAAAATACATGGAAACAAAGTAAAGATGAATCCACCATTAAGAACTCCTAGGTTACAGGAAAGGCTTTTAGAATATGTTTTGGCTGGAAAATTTGGTGTTATTGGAACTGACCATGCTCCTCATCCTGTTGAAAGAAAAAATTCTGATAGTCCCCCTTCGGGTATACCTGCTTTGCCTTTTTGGCCTAAGGGAATAGAGTTATTAATAAAGAATGGAATGAGTGAAGAAGATTTAGCGGATTTAACTTTCCATAATGCAAATAGTTTATTTAGACTAAGATTAAAACCTAGAATTATAGAAGTTGAATATGATCCAACATTATGGGATGCTTATGGATGGAATCCTTTTTCCAGAATTGATGGCGGCAGTATGGGTTTAAGTTTTAGCTAAATTTCCCCATATCCATTTTTTATCTTTTATCAGATGCTTGCAAATCATAGATGTGTCTGCATATATCGGAATATGTAATTCTCTTAGGTCATGACAAAAATATGAATCATCAAAAACTAATTTATTTATTTTGGGATTATCAAATTCTTTTGAATATCTAAATTTTATTTTTTTTAAAACTGATTTATGGATGAATAAACAACCAGAACCGCACAAACCGACTTGGATTAAATCTCCATTTAATTCCTTTTCTTCAATCTGTCTTATATTACCTTGGTTATCTATAGGGGCCCAGATAGTTGGGAATAATTTTCCGTGTCTTGTTCCTTCACTGTTTCCTTTTTCTCTTGGAGTGAACTGTTTGTAATTAAAATAAATTCCTGTTAAGACTCTTCTTTTATGAGATAAGAAGCGTTCAATTATATCTTTTGGCGGAATTACATCCTGGTCTAAATTTAAAAAATAATCATAGTTTTCTATTGCTTTTTCTCTTAAAATATTTCTGCACTGGACCATTCTATCCCTTGGTTCTTTTAAAAAATCCGCTTTTATTACTGGGATATTCAGAGATTTTATTTTGTTAAAAAAATTATTTCCTTTAGAGTTATCAATTAATAATATATCATAATTTTGATACGTTAAAGATTTTAATGCTTTAATATATTCTTCTAAACAATAATCGTACATTTCATTTACCGGACTTCCAACTAGAATTTTAGGATTCATTAATTATAATAAATAAGAAATAATTAAAAAGTTTACTGAAATCTTCCCGTTCTTAAAAAGCCTGAAGCTTGTCTATATCTAGCTTCAATTTCTGCTATTTGTTGTTCCTTTTGGGCATTTAATTCTAATAATTTAGATTCTAAATTTTCGGTGCGACCCTGCGGGTCTTGCAAAACTTGTACCCGACCAGAATCATTCGAGTTAAGCAAATTATCGTTCCCGGCAAACAGCCAATCAGACCTGTTCCGATAGAACCTCCTGAGACCTGATTGTGCTGTCCAAACTGGAATTCCCTGTTCAGAAGCAACTAATTCTCCATTTTCATAACTTACTCTTCCATCTTTTTCTAAATAATGAGCTTCTGCTACTTGAGTAAGTTCCCCTCTTGTAAAAGTAAAACCGAGATTATTATCTGCCTTATCTACTCCTAATCCCGAAACCTTTAATGGAATTGTTGGGTTTAGATTTAGTAAGTTTAAAACTATCTTCCTTAAATCTTCATTAGGTCCTTCAGTAGGATAAACTGCAATTGAGTTTGTATCTGCATAAGTGGAGTCCCTTTCCGGAATTGAATCCCAAAATTGAACTACTTCTTCTGGGCTTAATATTTGTACATTAGGAGATATTTCTCTTAGAATTTGATTATAACTTAAAACTCTTGGAACATTTGAATATGATAAAGGCTGCCCTTCTTTGTATTTAGTATTATCTTCTATATGAGGAACGCCTCTGAATCCTTCATTATGTCTAGCTAGAACTTCTCTTCCTAACTCATCATAAGCTAAGTTTCCTACAATTGGAACTTCTACTACCGGATTTCCATTTAATTGATAATTTGCTATCATTTTAATCTTTAAAAGAATAGAAATTAAAGGTTTATAAATGTTATTATTTTGTAGTGATACTATTTTTTAATTTTACTCCATGGATATGGTCTATTAAATATTAAATGCTTGCATTTTATAGATGTATCTGCAAAGACTTTTATTTTTTTATTATAGCAATCTATGAAAAACCACCTATCATCAAATGTATTCTTTTCGTACCTGAATTTTACTTTTTCTAAAATATCTTTATGAATTAAAACACAACCTAAACCAGCTGAAACAACTTCCATTAATCCTGGATTTTTCCATAATTCTGCTTCATTTAGAGAACGCATATCCAGAGTGTTTTCATCAATTAATTTGTAAACCAAAGGTATAAGTTCGGAAGTTTGGGAGCTTGGAATAACATTATTTGCAAAATAAACTGCGGTAATTAACTTTTTATTGTGTTTTAGTAATCTTTCTAGAATATCTTTAGGTGGTAAAACATCCTGTTCTAAAGAAAAAAAATAATCGTAATTTTCTTTCAAAACTTTTTCTCTTAAAATACTTCTAGAAGCAACAATCCTATCTCTTGCTGATTCAAACCAAGGACCTTTAATTACAGGCAAAGATAATTTTTTAATCCTCTTAAAATAAACATCATCTTTAGAATTATCCACTAATAAAATGTCATAGTTAGGATAAGTTAAAGCTTTAATAGATTCCGCATACTGCTCTAAAGCATATTCCTTGTGAAATGAAGTCGGACATCCAACCAAGATTTTGGGCTTATTCATTTTAAAATACTTCTAAAACATGATAAATTAATCTATCTGATGCTCTTACAATTTCCCACCCGTCTGTTCCCTGAACTATTATACATCCATTGTTTTCCAAGAAAACTTTTGTTTCTGAACCTAATTGCAATTTTACTACATTTTGCTGTTGAGTTACTTTGTTACAATCGATAATTGGCGTGACTGTATCATTTGCTATAGGAATAGTTATTGCGCCTATTACTTCTTTGTTATAAATCCCTAATCTTCTTCCTAAAATCGTTGCCATCTCAGATGCTCCTAAAACAGGGATTGAATTTAGATTTGGATCTATTGTGAAGTAAGTTGTCGGTTTTAGTAAAATTAAATTTCTTACATTTGAGTCTATGGTTATGTTTAAAGTATTTTTAGGATCGTTTCTTAAGTTTAGATGATATGGCTGTTCGTCTAAATAAGCAACGACTGTATATCCTATTGTTGGGTTTTTAAAAATTCTAAAGTTGTTATAAACATATTCATCAGGATTTTCTTCATTTGATAAGAAAAATATTCCTACTCCGACAGATATAAGGATTATAAGAGCTACTATTCCTATTATTTTGCTTTCCTTATCCATAAATTTTAATTCAGAAGATAGGTTTTTAAGGTTTTAGGTAATATTGGCGGGTATGTTAGAGTTAAGAAGACAGGCATTCCACTTATTACTGGGCATTGTTATTGTTGCTTTAGTTAATTATTACATCTTAAATTTGAGAATACTGCTTTTTATTTTATTGATAGGTATTATAATTTCTTTCTTGACTAATTATTTTGAGATTCCGGGTATTCAGTGGTTTTTAGATAAGTTTGACAGGAAGAATGGGAAAGGATTTGGTGTAATAACTTATTTTATCGGAGTAGTTATTGTTTTAGGCTTTTTTAGAAAAGATATTGCTTTGGCAAGTATTTTGATTCTGGCTTTTGGGGATAGCTTCTGCCATTTGGGAAGGTTTGGAAAAATAAAAAATCCGTTAAATAAAGAAAAATTAATTGAAGGCTTAACTATCGGAGTGATAGCCGCAACTATAGCTGCCAGCTTCTTTGTTTCAGTTTATATTGCTTTTATCGGGAGCTTAATTGCTATGATTTTAGAAAGTTTAGATTTGAAGATAAGAGGGATAGTTTTAGATGATAATATATTAGTTCCTTTAAGTGCTGCTATTGTGATGAGTTTAGTATAATAATAAGTCTAAAATTATAGAATCAAATAAGATAGGCAAGGAAAATTGATTTCCCTGCAATAATAGACAATTATTATTGAAAGTTATTGAGGAAAATTCTGACGACTCTATTTGTATTACAATATTATTTGCTGTTGCATCTTCACAGGTTATTATTGGCAGGTCTTCGCATCCTAAAGAGTCGGTTGTACATGCTGCGGTAATACTCTTTATTAATCTCGGTCGTATGTTAGCATCAAAATAAGCGAAAGAGCTTTGCAGATTATCTGATGGATTGAAAGTTAAGTAAATTCTGTTTGCGGAATTTAATTTTTCTAATGTGAAGTCTTCCAATCCTTTGTATAATTGGACGTTTCTTGGGTCTGAAGAGATTAAGACTTGATTATCCCCTAAGTAGGTCAAATAACCTCTATCTGTTAATATAAAAGTATAACCATTATGCTCTATTTTCTCTCCATTGTCTAAAGGACTCCCTACAATAAATCCTGCAATACTTGATATCATCAGGAATGCTAAAAACAATGATATGATTACTTTTTTTGATTCCATTTTAAATATTAGCCCTGCCAGGATTCGAACCTGGGTTTCCTGGTTGTTTACAACTCTCAGGCTCCAAAGGCCTATATCCTTGGCCGCTAGACTACAGGGCTATAATGGTTCAAATAGATTTGGTTTGTTTAAAAAATTATTGTTTTAATAATCTACAACTTCAATGCCTTTTATTCTAGAAAAATGCTTTTTGTTTTTTGTGATAATCTTATTACATCCATTAAAGAGCATAATCGAAGCGATATGGCAGTCATTCTGTTCTATAAGTTTTCCATCTTTTTTAAGGTTAGAAAGTAATTTTGCAGAATTTCTACCACAATCTTTTCCATAAGATAAAACTACAATTTGATTAAAAAAAGATTCAGCGGTTGCTTCTTCTTGTGGATTTATATCCTTTTGTTGATAGATTCCAAGAAAAATTTCAAAGGCGTTAATCTCTGTAGTCACAGCCTCATTAATATGTTTAAAAACTATATTCCTTGCATTTTCATTACCATTTAAAAAATCTATAATACAACTAGAATCGAGGCAAATCATTATTTTTTCAACCCCTCAATACGTCTAAATAATTCCTTAGTTGACTCTCTGCGTAATTTAGAAATTGCATTCTTCCTTTCTTCTACTTCTTTACTAGATAAATGTTTCCAAGAACCTGCAAATCTCATTATGTCTCCTTTTTCTCCACCCATCCTCCTAATTACTTCAGAGAAACTTTCATTTTTATATTTCATATTTGAAAGTATTTTATATGCATCTTCCATTATTGTTATAGTTTTTGTAGTCATAAACATATGTGTACACATACACGTATATAAAGTTTTCTATACACCCTTGAATTCAACTAGAGAAAAAGAGTTATATCCTGCATCTAATAGTTTTCTCTTCCCGCCTATATCTGGTAAATCAATCACAAAAGCACATTCTACTATGTTTCCGCCTAATTTTCTAATTAAATTACAAGTTGCTAACATTGTTCCACCAGTAGCTAATAAATCATCTACAACTAAAACATTATCTCCTTCATCAACTGCGTCTTTATGAATCTCGATTTTATCTCTTCCATATTCTAATTCATATTCCTCTGAAATTGTTTCTGCAGGCAATTTTCCCGGTTTTCTGACAACAACAAAACTAATACCTAATCTATTTGCTAATGCTGAACCAAAGATAAAACCGCGGGATTCTATTCCAACAATCTTATCTATTTGTTTGTTTTTATATCTCTCAGCAAATTTTTCAATAACATAATTAAAAGCCTCAGGATTTTTTATTAAAGTAGTAATATCTCTAAACTGTATTCCTGGTTTTGGCCAATTTGGAACTGTTCTGATATATTGTTTTAAATCCATTTTAGAATCTTCTAATTTTTTTATTGTTTCTAATAATAATTTTTTTACATTTTCAGCATTTTGTTCAAATACTTTTAGAATTTCTTCCCATGAAACTGCTTCTTCATCTTCTTTCCAACAATCATAATCGGTTGACATTGCAATTGCTACATATGGAATTCCTGCTTCATTTGCTAAGATACATTCTGGAGCTATGCTCATATTAATTACATCTGCCCCCCAAGTTCTAAACATTTTAGATTCAGCTTTTGTAGAAAATCTTGGACCTTCAATTGTAACTACAGTGCCTTTTTCATGAGTTTTATAGTTTAATTCTTTAGATGTTTCAATTAATAAATTTCTTAGTTTTTCGTTAAATGGGGCTGCCATAGGTGTATGATTAATTCCTTCATTGAAATTGTCATGGAAAGTAATATTCCTATGTCTTGTAAAATCTATAAATTGGTCTAAAATAATAAAATCGCCTCGTCCTATCTCTTCTCTTAATGAACCACAGGCTGTTGTTGCTAAGATATAATCAACATTTTGCTCTTTTAATGCTTGAATATTAGCCCTGTAATTAACTCCTGTTGGGGAGATTTTATGTCTCTTCCCGTGTCTTGGGATGATAACAACCTCAACATTCCCTAAAGTACCTAAAATTAGGTTATCACTTGGTTTTCCAAATTTGGTTTCAACTTCTATTTCCTGAAAATTCTGTAATAATTCTGGATTATCCAAACCACTGCCGCCAATAATTCCTACTTTAACCATAGATATTTGTCCTTATAAATGGTTTAAATATATTATTATTATAGAAAATAAATGAATATTTAAGCTAACATTTTTACCTATAACCATGATCTATTAATTTAGCCACATCTAAAACGTCAATTCTCCTTCTAAATTTCCCTATTTCTTCTTCATACATTCTTCTTATTTCAGGCATTGTGATATAACTCTCAGTTTCTTCAGAATGGGATAATAAATAACTTCTTACCATTTCCATTCTTTGTGAAGGTTCTCCATCTCTTATCATCATGTGATATAGCCAAATTGCCATACCTTTGTAATATTTAAAAAATGAACCTGCATCCACCTGGCAAACTACTACATCTTCCAATGGAAATTTTGATGGATCTAACACGGAATCATGATGCAAGATTGCGTTATTTACTCTTCCTACAAAATCTGGACTAAATCCTAAATCATGAAGTTTTTTAGATGCTATTTTTTGCGACCTAAGATGATGAGTTTGAGATTTTCCCGGTTGACCATATCCTAAATCATGAGTTAATCCCGCTATCCAACAGACTTCTGAATCCGCATCAAACAATTCAGCAACTTTTTCAGAATCACTAGCCACTTTTTCTTCATGAAGCATAAAATATAATCCATCTTGAGAGCTATTCCTAGCAAAATCTCTTAAATGAGTTCTTAATCTTGTGGATAGATTTGGCATATAAGGTTAATGTTTAAATGTTTTTTAAGCTTTATTGTCTTTTAAAAATTATTTCCCCTTATACCTTCCCCTTAATTCTACCTTCTCTAATCTCTTTAGAACATCTTTATGCTTGTAATTTTTTAAGATAGTTTTATAGAATTCTTCGAAGTTTTTGTAGTGCTTGGATTCTAAAGCCTGTTTTAACAAATGCAAGTCCACTGCTTTATCTTCAACCTTATTTGAGAAAAAGCCTAAACCGAAGTCTATGAAATAAAGCTTATTCTCTTTTAAGATTATATTGGATGTGGTTAAATCTCCATGAATAATATCCTGGGAATGCAAACTTGAAACTTCGGTTCCTATTTGTTTACAAATTTCCAAAGATTTTTCTAATGGCAATGTATCTAAAATATTTTTTAATAAATCCCCTTCTAAAAACTCCATTTCTATCTTCATATTTTCTTCATCTACATTAAATATTTTAGGAACATTTATTTTTGCTGTGATTAATAATTTAGCTTCTCTTTTAGTTCTGAATTTCCTTATTTTTTTGTCTATTTCTTCGATTCTATAGGATTTTTTTACCCTCTCTTTGATTAGACTATTTTTATCTCTGTATAGCTTTGCTTCAGCTCCCTGTTGTATTAATTTCATAAGATATGTCTTGGGAAGAAAGGTTTATAATATTTATTCTATTGAATTAAAGCATGTATGAAAAAATAGTGAAGCCCGTTTTGTTTAAGAAAGATCCTGAAAGTGTCCACAATAATTTTTTAAAATTTGGGGAGGTCTTAGGCAGTTTTTTTGTTTCTAGAAAATTAATTGAAAGTTTATACTTATATAAAAATAAAAAGCTAAATATTGAGATTAAAGGAATTAAATTTGAGAATCCAATTGGTTTAAGTGCTGGTTTTGACAAAAATGGTGTTTTGACGGATATCATTCCTAGTGTTGGGTTTGGTTTTATGGAAATTGGAAGCGTTACAGCTAAAGAATGTCTAGGCAATCCAAAACCTAGATTATTTAGAGTTCCTGAACATGATGGAATTATAGTTAATTATGGGTTGTGCAATGATGGTGCTGAAATTATTTTTAACAGATTGAAAGATAAAAAATTCAGATTTCCTATTGGAATTAGTATAGCTAAGACAAATGATGCAAGTATTAAAGGGGATGCTTCTGTTGAAGAATATTTCAAGGCCTATGAAATAATGAAAGACATTGGCGATTATATTACGATTAATATCAGCTGCCCTAATGTTGGAGATGGAAGGAGTTTTGAGGATACTAAATTATTAGAAAAATTATTGAAGATGATTGGGAAAAACCACAAACCTTTATTTTTGAAAATTTCTCCCGAGATTAGTAAAAAAGATTTAGATAAGATAATTGAGTTAAATGGAAAATATAACTTAGCTGGTTTTGTTGTTTCTAATTTGACTAAAGATAAAAAATTGATAAAAAAAGAAATTAATGGCGGACTTAGCGGGAGACTAACTAAGAAGAAAGCTGATGAATTGATAAAATACGTATATAGAAAAACCAAAGGCAAGAAAATAATAATTGGTGTTGGCGGAATATTTACTGCTGAAGATGCTTATAGAAAAATAAGAAATGGTGCTTCTTTAGTCCAGTTGATAACCGGGATGATTTACAAAGGACCGGGAGTTATTAAAGAGATAAATAAAGGATTAGTTAAGTTATTAGAAAGGGATGGATTTAATTCTATTAAAGATGCGGTTGGTGTAGATGCTTAAGCATAGGAACATTTTTAAATCTTAACTAAGATTCTTTTTAATATGAGAATTTTAGTTACCGGAGGGACTGGGCTTATTGGCTCTAATCTTGCGGAGCAATTAATTAAAGAAGGGTATGAAGTTTTGATTACCGGTACAGATGCTGAAAAAGCCATTTCGGGGGTTGTTAAATATTTACAACCTAGTTTTATAGGTTTGAATTGGAAGGAAATTGGAAAAGTTGATGTTGTTTTTCATCAGGCTGCAATAAATGACACCACTAATATGGATAGAGAAGAAATGTTCAGAGTGAATGTTGAGTCTTCTAAAAAATTATTTGAAGAAGTTGTGAGGAACGGATGTAAAAAAATTGTCTATGCGAGCTCTACTGCAATTTATGGTAACTCTCCTGCTCCTTATGTAGAGGGTAAAACAAAAATAGTCCCTTTAAATCCTTATGCGGAATCAAAGGCTGAATTGGAGAAGTTTGCTGAAGAATTTGGCAAAAAACATCCGGATATAGTTATTGTTGGTTTGAGATATTGTAATGTTTACGGGCCTGGTGAGAACTTTAAAGGTAAAAGAGCTACTATGATTTACCAATTGGCCCAACAAATGTTAAATAGAAATCCTAAAATTTTCAAAGATGGTGAACAAAAAAGAGATTACATTTACGTTAAAGATGTTGTTAGGGCTAATATTCTCGCATCACAAGCAAAGGAAAGCTGTGTTGTTAATTGTGGTTTTGGAAAGCCGACTACCTTTAATGAATTAATCAATATTCTAAATAATATTTTGGGTACTGATAGAGAACCAGAGTATATTGAAAACCCTTACGCTGGAAAATATCAGGATTATACTGAATGTGATATGGCTCTAGCCAAAGAAAGAATAGGGTTTGTCCCAGAGTTTGATATAGAAAGAGGTATTAAAGATTATTTTAAAACTGGTTGTTTAGTTTGAATTTTCTTCTATAAATTTTGTTGCGTCTAACAAATCAGAAGCTATGAAATCTGGTTTAACTTCTTCTTTAGAATCGTTACCTGCCTTTCCAGTTTTAACCAAAATTGTTTTTGTGCCTGCATTTTGCCCACACTTAATGTCTGTTGTAGAGTCACCAATAAAAAAAGAATTTTTCAAATCTATCTTTCCCATATAATATTCCTGTGCTTTCTCTATTAATCCAATTTTTGGTTTTCTACATTCGCAATTATCTGTTATAGTATGTGGACAAAAATATACCTTATCTATTTGAATTTTTTCCGGGGATAATTGTTTGAACATATGTAGATTTATTTTGAAGAAATCTTCTCTTGAAAAATAACCTAATCCTATACCTGGCTGGTTTGTTACAATTATTAATCTATATCCTATATCCTGCATTTTTTTCATTCCTTCTAAAGCATTTTGAATAAGTTTAAATTGTTCAGGGCTATGAAGATACTCTATTTCCTCATTAATAGTTCCATCCCTATCTAAAAAAATCACTTTTATATTTTCATTTTGATAAGTTTCAATTGTATCAATAGAAGAAAGCATATTTATTTTTTCAATAATTTCAGTTGTTGAGATCTCTTCTTTTATTGGGATTAAGATAACTTCTCCACCATATTTTTCCACGATGGGTTTTGAAGATAGCTGAGAAGTTTTATAATCTTCTGCTTTGATATAATAATCTGGTTTAAGAGTTTCTATATTAACATTGTTGTTTGTTTCATTAAATATAAATGCGTAGTCTATACACTCAAATGCTGCTATCAATTTTATCCTTTGGTCTTGTGGAATAATTGGTCTATTTGGGTTTTTGTATTGTTTTATTGATAAATCTGAATTGACTCCTACTATAAGTGTATCGCATTTTTGCTTTGCTTTTTCTAAATAATCCACATGTCCTGCATGGATTATATCAAAAGAACCTGATGTAAATGCTACTTTTTTACTTTCTTGCTTTATTCTCTTAACTATTTCCTTTAATTCTTCTCTTGTTTTAATTTTGTGATACATTTTGTAGGATCTCTTCTATTTCTTTCCTCCATTGTTCATGACTTCCCTTATTACTTTTTGTTAATCTGTAATTATCCTCATCTGTATGTTGGGTCGAGAATTCAAAGAAGGTGGTATCTTGTAAAGCTCTGAAGCTATGGTATTCATTTGTGTTTAATTTTAATGTTTCTTCTGGTAAAAGCCTTAAATGTTTTCCGTTATGAATAATTTCTAATTCTCCTTCAAGAACATAAAAAGTTTCTTCTTTGTTTTTGTGCATATGATAAGAACTATAATGATCTTTTTTTATGAATAGTCTTTTTCCACAATATTTACTATTATTTTCAATCCATTGCTCCTCTCCCCAGACCTTTGAGACCGTTTTTATTGATGGAGAGAGTGCTAATCTTAATTCATCCAAAGTTAAAGTTACTACTCCTGGTTTACTTACTACGATACTTGCTGCCTCATTTGCTAGTTTAGCCGATTCTTCTAATGAATTTCCAACTAATAAAGATAATGTAAGTGTTGCTAGGACTGTATCTCCTGCTCCTGAGACATCATAAACTTGTTTTGCTCTTGCTGGTATGTGTTTTGGTATTTTATTCCTTTCAAATATAGACATCCCCTCATTCCCCCTAGTTATAATTACATGAGAATTTAGGTTTTCTGAAATTATTTTTCCTGCTTCTTCTATGTCACTAACCTTAGCCATCTCAAAGGCTTCTTTTTCATTAGGTTTTAATAGGTCCAAATCCTTATAAAAGCTAAAATTTTTAGGCTTACAATCTGCCGTTACTAATTTGTTGTTTTCTTTTGCTAATTTGATTATATTGGTTATTAAATTTTCAGTTAATGTACCTTTATTATAATCACTTAATAAAATTGCATCTATATCCCGGATTTTATTTTTAATCATAAATAATAATTTTTCTTCTTCTTGTTCATCTATGTTTTGTGTATCTTCATAATCTATTCTAAAAAGGTGCTGTCTCGACATACCCCTTATTTTTTGTGTTGTTGGTTTGTTTGATTTTAAAATACAGGATGTATCTATGTTGTTATTTTCAAATATTTCAAATAGTTTCCTTTGTGCTTCATCATTACCCACAATTCCCCCCACATACACTTTTGCTCCTAGTGCAGATAGATTTGATGCTAAATTTCCTGCACCGCCAGGATTATAGGTCTCTTGATTTACTTTTAGAATTGGAACCGGAGCTTCTGGAGATATTCTTGATACCTCTCCGTGTAAATGTTTATCTAACATGATGTCTCCTATGACAAGTACTCTCTTTTTTGAAAATTCATCTAAATTCATAAGAAAATAGCCAATAAATTGATTTAAAAAGATTTATGTTTTTGAGAAAACGGATGACTGTAATTGTTTTTGACATTTTTTCAAGACCTCGTCTGCGGAAATACTCTTTGTCAAGTCCTCATCCAAATAATCTATATAATAATTCTCCATTAGTAAAGGACTTTGAATTTTTTCAATATTATTATAAGGTTCTATTTCCCAGGGTGGTGTGCAGAAAAATAATGAAACTACTTTTTTGTTTAATGCTACCGACATATGCATTGCCAAACTGTCACCTGTTATTACTAAATCACAAACATTAAGTAATTGGATAAATTCTTCTATTGAATTGTCAGTATTGTTTGAAGGTATGCCTTTTATTTCTAGTTCATTTAATCTATTAATTATTTCCGGGATTAATTTTTTTTCTTCAGGACCACCCAATAAGATGATTTTATATTGATCATTTGCTTTTTTTACAAACTCAATTATCTTATCTGGATGCCATGCTTTTGATGGCCACTTTCCTGCACTTCCTACATTAATCCCAATTATCTTTTTAGTATTATCTCTTAGATTTTTCTCTATAAATTCTTCTGCAATTTTTTTGAAAGCTTTATAATCATCTAAGAACATAATTTCTTTGTTATAATCCAATTCTGCTATCTCGAACATCATTTCCTGATAAGTTTTTCTATTTTCTTTGTTTATGTGATTGGATAATGCCCTGTGTAAATAATATTCTGCAGATTTATTGAAAGGAGATGGATGGCCATCTTCATTAAAGTAATAACCATATTTTTCATCTGCTTTAACTTCATTTGCTGTTAAGGTTGCTGAGGGTTCTAAATCTAAGTTGATAAGAACATCAAATTTTTCATGCTTTAATCTAAAGATATTTTCCTGATTGTAAGGTAGAATTTTATTAATTCCCGGATTATTTTTTAGTAATGGTAAGGATTCTTCTTTTACCAGCCAAGTTACATGAATGTTGTTTCCATATTTTTTCTTTAAACCTAATAAAACTGGTGTTGTTCTAACTACATCCCCCATAGCTCCTAATTTTATTAATAATATTTTTTTAGATATGGGTTCGTAAAACATACAATCTGTACAATCCTTTAAGCCTTCTGCTGTCATAATCTCACATGCATAATCTTCCCTAAAAGATTTACAATTCCTTTTGAATTCAGTCATTTTAACCCCTATATACTGAAAAAGATTATCTTTTTAAAGTTAATTATAGGGAATTAAATTATGTTAAAAATATATGTGGCTGGTAAATTGTGGGATAATGAAGATAGAACCAAGGTTGAAAAGATAGATAAATTCTTACAGAATTTGGGACATAAAACATTTTTACCCCATAGGGATGCGGGAATTTATGAAGAAGGAATGAATCCCGACCCCATTTTTAAGAAAGATAGGGATATGGTTGATTGGTGCGATTTAATGGTTGCTTTTTTAGATTGGCAG
>JAGVZL010000036.1 GCA_018302505.1 Candidatus Woesearchaeota archaeon
AAATCTTCATATTCAACTGATTTGCCAGGCATATTAAACCAAAGCAAATATACTGCCCCGCCCAAAAGCGTTAATGGCAATAGTAGTATTAAAATATCTAAAAATTTCATATATCCTTAAAAAAAATGAGATTTATAAAGTTATTTCATTTCTAATAAATATGAAATATCGCTTTTTAGAGCATACAGCAGACATTAAATTCCAGTCTGCTGGAAAAACTCTTGATGAAGTTTTCGAAAATGCAGTCCTGGCTGTTTCAAATTACCTATCTCGCGGCTCGCAAATAAAGCCTGCAAAAGGAAAAATTATATCTGTCTCGGGCACAGATATGGAATCCCTATTTTATAATTTCTTGGATGAATTAATTTATCTCTTGGATGCAGAGAATTTTGTCGTGGCAAAAGCAAAAGTGACAATTCGAGGCTTTAATCTTCATGCAGAACTCTTTGGCGACAAAGCTTCAAACTACAAGGACTTGGACCACATCAAAGCAGCAACTTATGCCGAAATGTTCATTAAAAAGACAAAATCTGGCTGGAAAGCCCAGGCTGTTCTGGATGTTTAATATTAACCTGACTCAATCCTCGGATGTAGCGAAGAATTAAAAATTAATTGATAATTTCCTCTTTTTATCTCAAATCGTAATACCTCATAGTATTCTCGCGCAATTTCATCATCTTTAGAAGTAAAAATACAATTAATTCCTAAATAAACACTGCAATCGTCTCCTTTACAAATACTAAGCTCAACTTTTTCGAGGAACTCAATTTTTTTTGGTCCAAAATTACATCACACCCATCAATATATCCATCAGTATCAAGACTCATAAATCAAATAAAGACATTAGATATATAAATTTTGTCGTGGCATTCAAAATCCCAGATTTTAATTTCTTACAAGTCTTGCCTAACACAGAGATTATACAAAAACCATAAACTTATAATATCAAATAACCATGTCTTTTAATTACCATGAAAATCAAGAAAATTTCAGAAAACATTTATGAAATAGAGAAAGAAGGAAAAATGAATGTTCCTGTCAGAATATTCGCCTCTGAAAAATTATTTGAAAAAATAAAAGAAGACAAGACAATAGAGCAGGCAATAAATTCTACTTATTTACAGGGAATTGTGAAGTATGCTTTAGTAATGCCAGATGCCCACCAAGGGTACGGCCTGCCAATAGGAGGAGTTATAGCCTTCAATATAAAAGAAGGAATTATTTCTCCTGGAGCTTGCGGTTATGACATCAATTGTGGCGTTCGCCTCTTAACCACAAACATCCCAAAAACAGAATTCCTGAAAAAACGCGACTTAATCCTCTCAGAGATATATAAAAATATTCCCTCTGGCGTTGGCAGAGGTGGTGAATTTTCTTTTCCAGAAAAAGAACTTAACGAAATACTAGAAAAAGGAATGCTCTGGGCTCTTGAAAAGAAATATGCCTCTCAAAATGATATTGAAAATACAGAGGATAAAGGGCAGCTCAAGCCAGTAGATTCCTCAAAAGTTTCGCAAAAAGCAAAAGCAAGGGGAAAAGACCAGCTCGGAACACTCGGAGCAGGGAATCATTTCGTGGAAATCCAGGAAATAGAAACAATTTATGACAATGAAATAGCAAAAGCATTCGGTATAGACAAAAACAACATTACAATTATGATTCATACGGGCTCTCGCGGACTCGGCCATCAAACAGCTTCAGACTACATTCAAAAAATGGAAAAAATATACAGTTTCAAGAATCTTCCGGACAGGGAATTAATCTGCGCCCCAATTGAATCAGAATTAGGAAAAGACTATCGCTCTGCAATGAATGCGGCTGCAAACTTCGCATTTGTTAATAGGCAGTTAATTACATATCAGGCAAGAGAATCATTTAAAAAATATTTTCCAAAATCAGAAATAAATCTTGTCTATGATGTAGCTCACAACATTGCAAAATTTGAAGAGCATGAAATAAACGGAAAAAAACAAATCCTTTGCATTCATAGAAAGGGAGCAACACGCTCATTCGGCCCTGGCAGAAAAGAACTCCCTAGTAAATATCAGAAAATGGGGCAGCCAATCTTTATCCCAGGTTCAATGGGGACTTGTTCTTATGCCCTTATAGGAACAAGCAAAGCAGAGGAAATCTCATTTGCATCAACAGCCCATGGAGCAGGCCGTATTCTTTCAAGAACATCTGCAAAAAAGAATATTTCTGCTGAACAAATCCAGAAAGACTTAGAATCCCGCAATATAAAAATCAAAACTGGCTCCATGAAAGGCCTGATTGAAGAAGCCCCGGAAGCATACAAGGATGTCAATGAAGTTGTCCGCGTCTCTCACGAGCTTGGAATCGGTAATTTAGTCGCGAAATTCAAGCCCCTTGCGGTTATGAAAGGTTAAAATTAAATCTTATAAATAATTAGATTTCATTATAATCTCTTTTTAATGTTGTTTTAAATATTTTGCCCGCACTTCTTGCAATTGCCTTTATTCTTTCGCTATTTATTGAATATATGACAAGGGGAATTTTTAATCCTTCATGCTCTTCAGAAACAAAATAATAACCTGGCCTTTCACCTTCAATTTTTTCTTTTGAACCATGTTTGCATTCTCTTAAAGAGTTAAGTTGCGAAACCATTGGAACCCTTACACCATATAAAACCCTTCCACAGCTATTTCCTAATCTGCTTTCAAGTGCGACTTTTTCCCCAACCCACTTTTCCATTCTTCCAAATCGATTAAATATCATAATATTTTGATATTAGGATTACTTATAAATCTTTCTATTTTTAGTAACTATATAATAACTACAAGATCCACAATAACAAATTTTATATAGTTGATTATGCCCTGTTTTTTATGGTAAAGGAATTAATGCTGAGCATTTCAATAAGAAAAGAACCAGAGGGAGGATATTCTGTAATATGTACCGATTTAGATGTGGCCAGTCAGGGAGAAACAATTGAAGAAGCTACAGAAAATATAAAAGAAGCAGTCGAATTATATATAGAAAGTGCAGAAGAAATTGGTATTATGAATGAGGTCTTAGAAAAGCTAGGATTAACGCAAGAAGATATAGAAAAAGAAGAAATAACAATTCCAAAAGTATTTAGAACAGAGATTCCAATAAAGTTAACAATCGAACAATGAAATTGCCTTTTGTTTCTTCAGACAAGGTATTGAAATTATTATCAAAAAAAGGTTTTTCTATTGTAAGGCAAAAAGGTTCTCATATCTCTCTTCATAAAAAAGAAAACAATACAACATTATTGGTTGTTGTTCCAAGAAGAAAAGAAATTAAAAAATGAACATTATTAAGCATTTTAAGACAAGCAAAAATAAGCAGAGAAGAATTTATTAGAGAAATAAATGGAATTTAAAACTATGAAGGGTCAACAATAAATATTAAATACCTTATTTTATTTAGAATATTCACGAGAGCTAATAAAATGGCAAAAATAAATTTGAAATGAAAGGAGATAAGGCAAAAGTAAAAAAAGCAGAATTAAATAATGCCGATTGTGAAAAAGATGCTGCTGATTCCTGTCCCACAAGTGCAATAAAAATAATCTAAAAACCTATAAATTTAAGTAGGGCTTCTTTTTTTAAATTATATGAGGCTAAATATTCTTATGGGTGGAAAAGCAGGGCAGGGAATAAATAAAATATCCGAAATTGTATCGGAGACTCTCGTCAGGCATGGTTATTATGTCTTTGTTTACAGAGATTATCAATCTTTAATCAGGGGAGGGCATAATTTTAATATTGTTTCCATATCTGACAAAAAAATAGGAAGTTTTGAATCCCAACTCGACGGTATTATTGCTCTGGATGAAAAAACTCTGGAATTGCATAAGGATGAATTGAAAAAAGAAGCATTTATCATTACAAGTGAAAAATATGCTGATTTAGGCATTAATCTGAACATTGCCTTGGCAGGCGCCTTAATTAAAACTCTTGGCATGGACAAGGAAATTTTTCTTGATATTATCGGGAAAGAATTTGAAGAAGAATCAATTAAAATTGCAAATCAAGGCTATGACGAAAAAGAAAACTTGTTTAATTTAATAAAATTAAATAATAAAATTTCCTTGATGTCTGGAAATCAGGGCTTTGCACTTGGAGCTCTTAATTCAAAGTTGGACCTGTACTTTTCATACCCTATCACTCCTGCAACAGGGCTGATGAACGAATTGTCTTCAAAGCAAATTGAAAAAAATCTGGTGGTTTTTCAGCTCGAAAACGAGATTGCAGCTGTCAATGCAGCACTAGGCGCCTCTTTTACCGGCGCAAAAACAATGGTCGGCACAAGCGGCGCTGGTTTTGATTTAATGTCAGAATCCTTAAGCCTTCAGGGGCAGGTAGAAGTTCCATTAGTAATTTATCTTGCATCGCGTCCGGGCCCTGGAACAGGTGTCCCGACTTATACTTCCCAGGCAGATTTGAACATGGCTCTAATGTCAGGGCACGGAGAATTCCCAAGGATTGTCGTGGCGCCAGGTGACCCTCTTGAAGCAGCAGAAAAAACAAACGAAGCATTTTATATAGCTGAAAAATTTAAAACCCTTGCTATTATCTATTCTGACAAAGATCTCGCAGAAGGCATTTTCAGCATTGATAAAAATCCAAAATCTCCTCTTAATATAGAAACAAGAAGAGATGTTCCTCCTAAAAAAATAGTGAAAGTATCCAGTTATGAATGTGATGAAGAAGGCAACACAACAGAATCTGTCTCAAAAATAATAAGCAATGCCAAAAAAAGGCTTGAAAAAATTGAACAGATAAAAAGAGAAATAAATGAATTTGAGATGATTAAAATTCACGGGAAAAAAGACAGCAAGAATCTCGTGATTGGATGGGGTTCCACAAAAAGTGTTATTTGGGATGCTATTAATGATTTAGATGTAAAGTTTTTACAGGTTCTATACCTCGAGCCTTTTCCAGAGCAGGTAAAAGAGGAGATACTTAAAGCAAGCAAAACTATATTAATAGAATGCAACTCAACTGGCCAGCTAGGAAGGCTTATAAGGGAAAAAACAGGCATTGAAATTAAGGAAAGAATTTTAAAATATGATGGAAGACCTTTCACAAGTAATTTATTAAAACAGGATATTGAAAGGAGTATAAAATGAACGACATAAAAGAAAAATTAAAAACGCTTAATTCCCTGACATGGTGTCCGGGGTGCAACAATTTTTTTATTTTGGAATCTGTTAAAAGAACCTTAGCAAAATTAATAAAAGAAGGAGCAAGACAAGAAGATTTTGCAATGGTTGCTGGAATCGGATGTCATGCCAAAATTTTTGATTATCTGAATATCAGCGGATTTTATGGGCTCCA
>JAGVZL010000037.1 GCA_018302505.1 Candidatus Woesearchaeota archaeon
TTAACTTTAAAGAAATTTAATCCACCAATTAAGACAACTATTAATAATACTAATAACCAGTTTTGCTTTATGGTTTTTAATTGTGAATCAAATGACATAGTATAATTATAAAGATTAAGAAAATATAAACTTTGTTGTTACTGATAGTTTTTGTTTTTTAACTGAGTTCTGTGAAAGCCTGTCTAAAACTTTATATATTATTACCTATATTATGGAGTGAATGGAAAAAGTTATTTTTGGAGCGGGATGTTTCTGGGGCGTTCAGGATGATTTTGATAAGATAAAAGGAGTAAAGAAAACTACTGTTGGCTATTCTGGTGGGGATTATAAAGATCCTACATACAAAGATGTTTGTTCAGATGTAACTGGACATGCGGAGGTTGTTTTAGTTGAGTATGATGAAAAAATTATTTCTTTTAAAAAATTATTAGAAAAATTTTGGGAGATGCATGACCCAACAACTGGAAATAGACAGGGAGTAGATGTTGGAAGCCAGTATAGAAGCACTATTTATTATTTTACGGAAAAGCAAAGAAAGGAAGCTATGGAGTCTAAAAAAGAAGAAGAAAAAAAATTAAAAAAGAAAATTACAACAGAAATAAAAAAAGCTGAAGAATTTTATAAAGCGGAAGATTATCACCAGCATTATCATAAAAAAGGATTTAGTTTTAAGAAATTACTGCCGTTTTAATTTTGATAAACTATTCCATCTTGATATCTGAATAAACTGCTAAGATTTCTTTGTTGAGTCTGTTCATAAGTCATAATAGTTTCTTGTAAAGTATGACCCTTTCTTTCTTTTACAGTTGCTTTTAGTTCTCCCAGAGTTATTTCTCCGCCATATTCTTCTAAAATATCAGCTATCGTTCTTTTTAGTTCTTTATGAAAAGACCCAAAGTGCAAATATTCTCTAATCATATTAAAAATTGTATATTTTTGATAATAAAATAATATATGTTCTGTTTAACAATAAAGTTTATAAAAAGAAAGTAGTACTAAGGGGATATGTTGTTTAAAAGAGGACTAAAGAGGCATTTATTTAGCGGAATTTTTACAGTGTTAGTTATATCAATGTTAATTCTATCCGGGCCTGCTGGGGCAGTAAATGCGGTTTTAACAACTTCTAACGTAAATATTGAAAATGATATTCTTGTTCCGTTTCAACTAGATGTTGAGATTGATGATCCTACTAATTTTTACCCGCTTTCAAACACTGTTTTAACTTTTAATTCCGGCTCTAACTCTTATTCATGCACAATTGATTCAAGCAATGTTGTTTCTGGATGCGATTTCTTAAGTGTTGTTTCATCAAGCATTTCAGGATTTCAGGATTTAGGATTTGGATATGGCTATGGATATGGCTATGGATACGGTTATGGAACTGGCGGGATAGGCTCTGGAGGGATTTCATATTACATGATTGTTAATGTCGCTTCTTTGCCTGAGGAATTTATTGGAACTACTGTTGATGTGGATGTTGTTGTTAATGGGGCAAGCAGTAGTGAAACTATAAATGATGCTGGCAGTTTTGAAGTTAGCGGAGTTACTGATTCATTATTAGTTGCAAACTTAAAAGCTGGATTATTATTTAGTGTAATCGGCGGAAGCAATGCAAATGAAAATAATATTAATGGAAATTTAAATTTAATTAGTATAAATGCTGATGGAATTATGATAACTTGGAGTTCAAGCGATGCAGCAACTATTAATCCATTTAATGGGATTGTAAAGAGACCTGGTTCAGATTCAACAAATAAAGCTGTAACTTGGAACTGTTTCTGATACTAAAACATTTAGTTTAACCGTATTAAAAGAAGAGAAATCTGATACTCAAAGTGTAAATGAAGCTACTGTTGCTTTGACTTCAGATAGTATTAAAGGAAGCAATTCTGATTTAAATAATATTTTAACAGATTTGAACTTATCAATTTTAGGAAATGAGAATATAAAGATTGTGTGGAGTTCAAGCAATAAAAATGTTGTAGCAACTTCAGGAGCTGTTTCAAGACAATCTATAGATACTAGTGTAACTTTAACTGCTACTTTATCTAAAGGAAGCGTCTCAAATAGTAAATCCTTTACAGTTGTTGTAAAAGGGACTATAGATCAAGATTTATTAGCTGTTAATAATGCTAAATCTGCTTTGACAGATATATTAGTTTTGAATGGCAATGCCGCGAAGGATAAAGTTGTTTCTAGTTTAAACTTGCCAACTAGTTTAACAGGATATAGTGGTGTAAGCATTAGCTGGGCTACAAGCAATAGTGCTGTTGTAAACACAAATGGAGAAATTACAAGAAGTACTTCTGCTGACGGAACTGCTACTTTGACTGCCACATTAAGTAAAAGTGGAAAATCCACAACTAAAACATTTGCTTTAACTGTTAAGAAAAAAGTTCTTCCCGTTGTAGCTACTAATGTTGCAGAGAAGAAAGTTGAGATAAGCCAAGGACAAGATGAGATTGTTATTGATTCAACTAATATAGCTAATATCAAAATAATTGAAATCCCTCAAAATGTTGATGAGGAAGAAGAAATTGTTATTAATTTGGAAGCATTAGTTAACAATGTTACAAAAGCTATTACCTTAGCACCTACCCAGTCAATGACATTAACAAGAACAAAGGCAGATGCTACTGAAATAAAAGCTGAAATTCCACAAGGTACTAAGATACAAGGCTCGAGCAACTGGAATGGTTTGATAACTGCTCCTACTGTCAAGCCTGTTAGCGAAGTTGTTGTAAGTGCGGGCACTACTGAGACTGTTATTGAAGTTGGTTTCAAGGGAGGAAAGATAACATTTGATAAAGCTACTAAATTAACTGTTCCAGGACAAGCTGGAAAGAGAAGCGGTTATGTTGATGAAGATGGAGAGTTCCATGTTATAATTGAGTGTACTGTTGCACAAGTTGCTAATCCTGACAGCTTGCCTGCAGAAGGAGAATGTTCAACTACTTCAGGAAGCGATGTAATTATATGGACAAAGCACTTTACCCAATTCGTGACTTTCACTCCTTCAACAGAAGTCTGCGACGGAGTAGATAATGATTTAGATGGAAGCGTAGATGAAGGTGTTAAGACAACATTCTATGCTGACAGCGATGGGGATGGTTTTGGAAATGCAAATGCGCAAACACTAGCTTGCTCAGTACCTTCCGGATTTGTAACAAGCAGCTCAGATTGCAGTGATAATAATGTAAACATAAAACCAG
The DNA here is from genome assembly GCA_018302505.1 of Candidatus Woesearchaeota archaeon. Lineage (GTDB taxonomy): Archaea > Nanobdellota > Nanobdellia > SCGC-AAA011-G17 > ARS1403 > JAGVZL01. Next base: position 3,213 of record JAGVZL010000037.1, read on the forward strand.
GAGCAACTGAAATATGCGATGCAGTTGATAATGATTGCGATGGACAAATAGATGAAGGAAGTGTATGTGCTGGTCTTGAGCAGTGTAATAATATAGATGATGACTTTGATGGACAAATTGATGATGGGTTAAATAGGGTTCAATCATGCGGTGTTGGTGTATGCCTCAGAACTGCTAATCAAGTATGCACTTTAGGCAATTGGGGTCCTTCATGTGTTCCAGGAACTTCAACTAGCGAAGTAGCTAATGATGGTATAGACAATGACTGCGATGGTAGTATAGATGAAGGAATTTCAACAACTTCCCCTTCAGGGGATTTACAAACATATTATTATGACTATGATGGGGATGGGGTTGGGGAGCAGCATCTTACTAAACAAGCGACCAGTAAGCCAAGCAATTATGTAATGTCATTTGGCGATTGCAGACCTGCTGATTTTACTATATATCCTGGGGCTACTGAGTTGTGCAATGGAGTAGATAATGACTGCGATAATGTTGCAGACCAAAATGAAGGGATAACTCAAGATTGTTATGAGTTTACTAATACCGCATTCCCTAATGCTATTTCTGGAGTAGGACAATGTAGTATGGGTCATCAAGTTTGTACCGGAAGCAGTTTCTCTGATCAATGTTTGGGAGATGTTGGAGCTAGTTCAGAAGCTTGTGATGGTATAGATAATGATTGCGATGGACAGACAGATGAAAACTTTGATTTAGATGGGGATGGAAGAACAAGCTGCGGAACAAGAACAGATGGGACAGATACAGTAACTGGTGGAGTAAGCGATGGAAGCTATGATTGTAATGAAAATAATGCTAATATTTATGCTGGTGCATCTGAGCAATGTAATAATGTAGATGAAGATTGTAATGGTGTTAAAGATGATATTGCTGCAAAAGATTTGGAATTAGCAGATAAACAAGGAGGAGTATGTTTGGGTGCTACCCAAGTTTGTGTAAATGGAGAATGGGAAGAACCGGATTATACTGAAATTAATAATTATGAAGCTAATGAATTAACTTGTGATGGGTTAAATAATGACTGTGATAATAATACTGATGAGGGATCTAGTAATTATGATGGGGATACTTTAGCTGATTGTGTAGATCCTGATGTTGATGGAGATGGGATATTAGATAATACTGATTTTGTGTTTGGTGATGCAAGTGATTCTGATTCAAATGTTCCTTATAGTTTAGTTGTTGCTGGAACTCCATTTAATGGAGAAGGAGTCAATGCTGGAAGATATTTATTGAAATTAGTTGGAGATGATGGAAAGGATTTAGCATGGATTTCATATTTATTTGATTCAGCTAATGTATTTGACTTTAGAGATGTTGTATTAAAATACTTTAAAGGTGGAAGCAATGAAGGTTCTGCTTTGATTATTAGCGGAATTAATGCTCCTGACAGCGTAAGAAAAGCTTACTTATTAAAGAAATTGCCTACATCAACAGGATTAGTTTGCATTAAGACTAGTGACATAAGAGAAGCTAGCCAGATTAGCGATGAATGTAATCAGGCTGATGAGATTTTAATTAGCTGTACTGGCAGATGGTATAATGGATTTGGATGTGAACCAAGAGTTAAAGATGGAGAAGATATTTATATTGTGCATGGCATGAATTATTATGGTGTTAAGGAAGTTAGTGTAATCCAAAGCGACTTTACAAGAGATGGAAAAATAGATTATGATGATTTCTTCTTATTTGCAGATTCATTTGGGGCTTCAAGAGGACAACAATTATTCTTGCCTATGTTTGATTTAGATTATGATAATCAGATTGATTTTGATGATTTCTTCAAATT
>JAGVZL010000055.1 GCA_018302505.1 Candidatus Woesearchaeota archaeon
AATGAAACCAATTTAATTCTTGTTAATGGTGTTGTTGTTGAAAGTGGGTATGCAAAAGTTTACGATAAGTATAAAGATGATACTAAAAGATATTCTGAGCTAAAACAATTAGAAGCTCAGGCCATATCAAATAAATTAGGAGTCTGGTCGTGTGAAGATCTTAAAAAAACCTGTTTATTTGTCTCAAGTAAAAACTCAGATAAATATCATACTCCTTCATGTAAATTTGCTAAAAAAATATTGCCTTCTAATCTAGTTTGCCATACCTCAGAACCTTCAGATAAAGAATTTTCAGGTTGTTGATACTTAATTAAACTCTTTACAAATGCTTCTAAATTCGCACCAATTGCATAAAACTCCCGGATTAGTTTCAAAATTATCTTCATTTTCTATTTCTTTAATATCGTTCTCAATTTCATTCTTTAATCTCACTAAACTAAAATCATCTCTTTCAGAAACTTTATCTTCTTTAAAGGCTAAAAAATGCCAGATTAATTTAATATCTTTGCAGTCTTTAAAATGCTCCTTAACCCACAAAGAATACATCGCTAATTGTCTGTCCTTATCAACTTCTTCCTGGCTTTTTAATCTGTTGTTAGTTTTATAATCGCAAACAAAATAAGTATCTTCATTTTTAGCTAATTTATCAATTCTTATATGGTATCTGTTTCCGTTGCTTAATTCTAAAAAATCTTCAGTTTCTAAATCAACAATTTTTATCTGATTAAACGGTTTAAATCTTTCATAGTAATCTATGATAAAATTTTCTCCTTTATTTTTATAAAATTTTTTGTCATTTTTTACAATTAAAATATTGTCTTCCCATTCTTCATTCCATTTTTGCTCATAAAATTCAATTAACCTTTGTCTTGTATTGAAAAATCCTTTCCTTAAATCATCATATAGCTTGAATAAAACTTCATGAACCATCTGCCCCATAAAAGCTTCTACACTTGTTTTAATCTCGGGCTGTATTTTATCTACGTACCTTAGTTTATATTTCCATTTGCATTGTTTGAAAGTTTCAATCTTGGAATTAGAATAATCTGTCATAATTTAGTAAATAATTGATAATATTTAAAAATTAATATTCTCTAATATGGATTTACAATCAACTTTCCAACCATTAAATTTTTCCCAAATCCGCATGGCTCTTCACATCTGTAAACAAAAGTCCCAGGCTCATATGCTGTAAATTCATAAGTGCTTGTTCCATTAGGATAAATAATCACTAAATCATTATACATATACCTGCTTAATTTAAAGCTGAAAGTTTCATTCACTTCGCTTGTTGCTAAATTTATCTTTATTTTATCTCCTCTTTTTACTGTTATCTCGCTAGGAACAAACTCCCATTTTTCAGCAAAAATAGTAAATTCTTTTACAGGTTCAATAACTGTGCTTCCTGTATACTCCAAACCATAGATTAACCCTATCGAAAATAAAACCAAACCAATAATTACAGCCCCTTTATTATAATCTAATTTAGCTAGAAAATCTAAATCATCACTATGCCTCTTTTTTTCCATAAAATTTCAATATCTTTTAAAATTTATAAAACTATTGTTATACTCTAACAGAGAAAACTATAAATATACCCAACCCTATTTATTAATATGGCAATTTCTGATTTAACATCAAATATTCCTTCTGCAAGGGCAAGAGATTATTTAGAAGGTATAGTGTATATAGCTAGAGCAAAAGATGAGCAAGTCAAACCGCTTGTAGGAAAGCTAAGAAGTCTCATTCCAGAAAGTTATCTTAAAAGAAATGAGGTTTTAGAAGGAGTGGAAGCTATTGAAGACCTGGTTAAAGCAGTTAATCTAGATTATGATGGAATCAGAAGAAAAGCAAACACATTAATGTGCATGATTGCAAGTTATGAAGTATCCTTATATTATTAGCAAAACGCTTTTATTCTGCTAAATTTATTAGAAATAGATGGAAAGAAAAGATTTCTATTTCAGAAAGGCAAAAGAAGAAGGTTATTTAGCCAGAAGTGTTTACAAATTATTGGAAATTAATAAAAAATACAATTTGATAAGAAAAGAAGATAGAGTTTTGGATATTGGTTGTTCACCCGGCTCTTGGGTGCAGGCTTGTTTAAAGCTGAAAGTTTCTGAAGTCATTGGTATTGATATTCAGGAAGCTAAAGTAGAAGACAATAAATTTAAATTTTTTAAAAAAGACATAAATAAAATTAATTTAAGTAATTGGGGGGAATTTAATGTAGTTTTATCTGATATCGCCCCATCAACATCCGGAAATAAGGATTTGGATTCTTCAAGAAGTTATGAATTATCTCTTAAGGCATTTGAAATAACAAAAAAAGTTTTAAAAGAAAACGGTAATTTTTTGGTTAAAATTTTCCAAGGAGAAGAATTTCCTTCTTTATTAACTGAAATCAAAAAGAATTTTATTTTCTGTAAAAGTTTTAAACCAAAATCAACTCGTTCTTCCTCAAAAGAAATATACATAATAGCAAAGGGGTATAGAAAAGCTATATAAAGAATAACCTCTTGGATCTTAAAATGGCAATAAAAACAAATGTAGTAAAGTGGAATTTTTCATCAGGCTATATAGCACCATTGGTTCTGGTATTAATAGGATTTTATTTCCTTGGAAAACAGTATGGTATAATCTCCCCTCAAACAATAATTTGGCCATGGATTTTAGTAATAATGGGAGTTGTATGGCTTGCATTAAAATTTAAAAAATGAGCAAACTAAAAATATTAGGCGAAATAAGCAAAATAAATTTGTGGTTTTTGTTAATCGGTTTAGTTACTTTAAAATTTCTTAAAAAAAGAATAAAAATTTAATATTTTATCTCTCTTTTAGGAGTTAAATCCCCTAAATCTCTTTGGTCAGCAGTTTCTAATCCAAGTTCTTCATTAAGATCTAAACAAACATCATCCAAATTTTTTTGAGCAATAACTGCTGGAATAGTCTTTTTTCCTAGCCATTCTTGAAGTTTTACTCCCAATCCATTCCTATAGCTTTCAGCATCCGTCCCCTCAAATCTATCTCCATAAAATTCAAAGATTCCATTATGCCTTGCAACAATATAAACTCCATCCACTTCTCCATCCACTTCTCCATCCCTAACTTTATGTTTAGCTAATAATAGATAGGGAATGCCATCTTTGAATCCTTCATAACCAAATTCCGTCAGTTTATCGTAAACTCTCCTTAGAAATGGATTAATTTCAATAAACCCTCCTTTATGAAGAAAAGAATATAAAACATACCTTCCATCAAAGTCTACATTTTCGGGAGCACAAACAATTTTTTCTCCAATAGTCCTTGGCAAACCAGTTAAACTTCTCCCCCCACCTTTGATAACCCTTCTATCCTCAAATGGTCGATCCCTTGGGAGTCTATACAATCTGCCATCACTACCTCTATATACATTAGGATACCATGCCAAAGAGATTTCATCAACTACTTTTCTAGTTTTAGGCTGCTCACCATTAGTTCTCCTATCAGAATTCTTGCTAGCTTTCATCATCTCGTCAATTTCTTTCTGTGAAAGAGGTTCATTTTCTGCCATTTTAATTTTATTTTTCTATTTTCCATTTATAAATCTTTCCATTATTACCACTTATTAGTAATATATTTAAATAGTAAAAATCCCAAATTTGGAGATGGATTTAGTAAAAATAAGAAAAGGAATTCATGCATTAGGAAGTACAGAAATAGACAATTCTAGACCGCCTGCAGTAGCTATGCATCCTTATTATATTGCACACAAACCGGCGCATTATTCAGGTTATTTAGCTAGGTTAGAAGAATTTCTTAGAAGTTATGACGGTCCATTAGTAACTTTTGAGGAAGTAACAAAAATTCATTCAACAGCAGAAAGGTTGGATAGATTAAAGAGAAGTTCATTTTTCCTAGAAACGAGAGTAATGGACTCAGAACCAAAACACCCTTTAAATTGGGAAGAAGTATTTGAGTTTTTAAGAAAATTTGGAGGAGGAACTGTTAGAATATTAAGCGGTTATTATAGTGAAAGTAGATTCGATGGATGCCTAACAGCTTTGGAAGCACAATTAAGGGATAACAATTTTACAACAGAGGTTTTAGGGGAATTATTTTTTGTTGAATCAAGAGTAAATTTTAAATACTATCCATTTTGAATTACCTTAATGCTAAAAGCTCAACTACATATACATAGTAAAGAGGATAAAATAGATACTTTGGATTATTCAGCAAAAGAAGTAATAGATAAAGCAGTTAAATTAAAGTTTGATGTAATTAGTTTTACCTTTCATGATTATTTATTCTACCCAAAAGAAATAAAAGAATATGCTGAGAAAAAAGGCGTTTTATTAATCCCCGGGATAGAAAGAACAATAGAAGGCAAGCATGTCTTAATTATAGGTCTGGAAAAACTGCCCGAAATAAATAAATTAAGCGATCTTGAGAAGATACACAATTCGGCTTTAATAATAGCACCTCATCCATTCTATCCTAAAGGTCATGCATTAGGAGAAAAATGCATAAAATACATTAACTTATTCCACGGCATAGAGCATTGTTTTTTCTACAATAAATTATTAAATTTCAATAAAGAAGCAATTAAAACCGCTAAAAAATATAATAAACCTATGTTAGGAACATCTGATGTGCATAATTTAAGATTCTTTGAATCCACATACTCGCTAATAGATTCTGAAAAAAATATTAAAGATGTAATTAAAGCTATTAAAAATAATAAATTAAAAATAGTGACAAATCCTATTTCGAATACATCCTTGTTCTTCCTGCCGGTTTATATAATATTTAAAAAAATCATAACAAGAAAGTAATTATTTTTTCTTAAGAATCTTTGATAATAAGCCTTTTTTCTGGGGGGTAGTCTCCTCTTTTTCCACAGGATTCTTCTCTAGTTTATCTAATCTTTTTGTTAATTCATCAACCTCTTTTTTTAATCCGTTATAGTCAAGCAAATTCTGTCTTATAACACCCAAATCATTTACAGTGTTCTGTCCTTGCTCTTCTAATCTCTTCATATCCCTCTTTATTTTCTCAAAACTTAATTTCAATGCTTCATTTATCTGATTTAAACTAACCATACTATATTCGTCTTTAAATACCATTTATAAGTATTATTAGCATTAAAATTAGATGTTCTTACAACATTAACAAAAAATCCATAAAACTTAATAGGTTTTAGAAAATTAATGTTAAATTTATATAAGCTTCGCAGAACTCGGAGAGAAGTAGATATTATCTTATAAAGTTTTAACTTCTTTTTGTTATGTTATCTTAAAATAGAATCTCTTAATGTTCAAGGTCTCTAATATCCTGCACTTTCCTCTAATCTTTCATGAAGACTCTTATGGCGTTCAATCTCCTCTGCATGTAAAGAATTATGCAATGAATTAGCTTCATCAACAATTGATTTCACAGCAGGAGTGTAAACACCATTCAATCTACCTAATCTCTCTTGTATTCTTCCATAACTATCAGAAAAGTCCTCTGGTGAAGCAGATCTAAAACCCCCATTAAGAATTTTAACATAAAATCCGTAGGGCGACTCATTCCAAGCATGAACTTTCCTATTAAAATCAATCATACTATCATCAATAACAGGAGAATCATCTTCATAATGTCTCCTAAATCGTCCCGGATCAAATCTTGTAGAGAAAGGAAACGAAATAAGAGTGTTTTGAGTAATAATAGAAACCCCAGGAAGAGGAGACAATTCTCTAGACTCGCCTAAACTTTCTCTGGCTCTTAATTCACTCATTCTAACTAAATCAAAATATTCATTTCTCACCATTACTCTTGAATCCATTACAGAAACATCAACACCATCACTTGCGTACCCATGCTTATGACTATGGTAAGATTCTCCATGTAAAACCATACGGACTCTTCCGTCGTCAAGATCTCTTTTCCTAACATCTTTTCTCATCCTTAAAAGTACTCCTAAGGAATTCACATCTCCTTCAGATCTAGAAATAAGAGCAAATAGTTCCTTTTCAGATTCATCCACAACTGTTCGAGGTTTTTCTTCAAAAGGATTTGAAATATATTCACTTAGGTCCCTATCCCAATGTTCTCCGAAAGTATGAGAACATTGAACCTTTGCATCCACAAACGCAACTGCTTCCTTGCCAACTAAATATAATTTACCGTCTCTCTGGAAAGGAAAAATACCTGAAAAATTTATAGCAGATCTATCAAAAATTCTTAAAATTTCTGCAGCTGCATCAACTGAAAAAACCATAAATATCCAAAGAAGAAACTAATTTAAAAATATTTATATCTTTTAATATACTCTAAGAATAATATAATATTTACTTTTTTAACTTCTTTTGTATTTAAAATAAAAAAACTTAATAAGGGTTCTAAAGCTATTATTCTACATGAAAAAACCTGAATTATTAATACCTATAAACAGTATAGCCGGGATAAAAACCGCTGAGAAAGCTGGAGCGGATGCTGTCTATTTTGGTGTTAATTTCAATTCTAATATGCGTACTTCAAATATCTCTTTAGATGACTTAAAAAAGTTAAAAAAGTTTAAAGTTAAAAAATACTTGACAATCAACTCAATTTATTACGATATTCAATTGGAAAATCTAGAAAAATTAATTTTAATAACTAAAGATTTTGTGGATGCTTACATTTGCTGGGACGTAGCCGCAATTCAGCTATTAAGAAAATATAATTTACCCTTTTTTGTCTCAACCCAAGCTTCAGTAACTAATGCAGAAACAGCTAAGTTCTACAAAGACTTAGGAGCTAAGAAAATAGTGTTAGCTAGAGAATTAACTTTGGAACAAATTAAAAAAATAAAAGAAGAAGCAGACATTCCTGTTGAAGTGTTCATTCATGGCAGCATGTGTATGGCTATTTCCGGTAGATGTTTCATCTCTCAAGATTTATTTAAAAAATCTGCAAATAGAGGCCAATGCTTGAATAATTGCAGAAGAGAATATATTATAAAAGATAAGCAAGAAGGCCAAGAAATGATTTTAGGTGAGGATTATATTCTTAATGCTAAAGATCTTTGTGCTCTTCCATTTATTGATAAATTAATTGAAGCCGGAATTGATTCTTTTAAAGTTGAAGGAAGAAACAAAAAAGAGGACTATGTTAAAGTTATTACTGAAGCTTACAGAGAAGCTATTGATGCTTATTTTGATGGGAAATTAGATGATAAATTAAAAAATAAATTAATGGAAAAATTAAAAACAGTCTATCATAGAGAATTTAACCAAGGATTCTTCTTTGGCCAACCTATAGATTCATTTTCTAATACTACTGGAAGCAAAGCTACAAAGAAAAAAGTCTTTATTGGGAAAGTTATAAACTATTTAGATAAAAATAAAGTAGCTATTATTGAAGTTCAAGCCAATCCCTTAAAAGTTAAAGATACTATCTTAGTTATTGGCCCAACTACTGGGACAGTTGAAGAAAATATTGATTCTATGGAAATTGAGCATAATAAAGTTAAAGAAGTTAAGAAAGGTCTAGTAGGTATTAAATTCAAAAATAAAGTACGATCTAATGATGAAGTTTATTTATGGGAAGAAATAGAGAAATAGAAATTTTGTAAAATAGTTTTGAGAATATAAATAGTTATAAGGGAGTTCCTACTTATAGAAACAATGACTAGATTTTATCTGAAAGATTTAAGTGAAGATATGAAAAGTGATTTTAATGAAAGCGAAAGTGGTCTTGAAGGACTTACTTCACCTTCTATAGATATGACTGTCGATTCTATTATGTTTTCTGGTAATGGTTATGTTCTTCGGCCTTTATCCGAGCCAAAATCTTATAACATTCCTGATGGAGCAACTAATGTAACAGTATCTAAGAAAGAAGATAGAATTGAATTTGATTTTAAAAATAAGGTATATAGAGTTATAATGAGTTCTAGATAATAATCAATAAATTTATATATTAGGTATACTTTATATATATCTTATGGATAATGAACATATACCAATAAATGAAGAATTTATCAAAAGAATAAGTAAAATGGGTCCAAATTTAGTAATTAAGGTCCCAAAAGATAGGCATAGAGATTTTGGCAGAGGGGATTTAGTTAAGGTTATTTTAGTGAAAAAAGACCATGGAAAAGTTGAATAAGGTCATATAGACCTTACCAATTTTTCAGCGAAATCTTCACTATCTTCTGCTATTCTATCTGCTTTCCCGCAGAAAGGACATTTAATTTTAGAGGAAGATAGTACATTAAACCGGAATTTATACCCGCAACTATGGCATAAAAATATCTTGCGTAGTTCTTTAACAATAACCTCAGGTTTCTTTTTTTTAATTGACGACAACTTCAAATTATTTCTACAAGATGTGCACATTGCAATTGGCATGCCTCCGCTGAATTTTGCAAAATATTTCACATCAACAACGGGAACAGACTTATTGCAGTTCCCGCACAAAATTACCCTTTCTTGTATCATTTAAGACACCTCTAAAGACATCTTTATGATTGTCTTGTTTATAAGCTTTATTCTGGTCAAGAAGCTATATTCAGTTTCTGCCTTAATTTGCCTTCATTAAACCCTATTATAACCTCATCCCAATTGTTATCTATGACTATCACCGGAACACCTCGGCTTCCCGATTTTTCAACCATCTCTTTCAAAGCAGCTTTGTCTTTAGTAACATCTTTTTCAGTGTAATTAATCTTATGTTCTTTGAAAAAAACTTTAACTTCATTGCAAAAATGGCAGGTTGGTGTTGTGTATATAGTAACATTATGTTTCATTTTATTTTCCTAAATATCCTAAAACTTTATAAATATTTTTATTTAGATAAAAAATATGGGATTAACTAAACTTGTGCGTAAAAGCGAGAATGGGGCAGGAATGCTTTGGGAAGATACTAGATCTCCAGCAAGAGATGGAAGAATAATAGAAAGAATAGACTTACCTAATGAAACTGGAAATATAAATTTTATTGAAGCTAATCAACCAAACATTCAAATTCCAGAAGGTTATGACTTAGGATACAGAAGAGTTTTAGAAAGAGTAAATGGAGTAATGATTTATAGAGTAGTATATATAGTAGCAAAAAGGTAACTCAACAATATAAAACTTTATAATCTTCGATTTTCTTAATATTTAAATGAACATCCTATTCCCTCATGATAAAATAAGAAAAATACAGGATGATTTTGTCAATGATTTAGTTACTGCCTTGAAAAGTAAAAAACATATTTTAGCACACGCTCCAACCGGACTTGGTAAAAGTGCAGCAGTTTTATCTACAACAATACCTTTCGCAGTTGAAAATAACTTAACTGTCTTTTTTTTAACATCTCGCCACACTCAGCATGAAATTGCAGTAGAAACAATAAGAAAAATAAAAGAAAAACATAACCCTAACATTAAAGTTGTTGACTTGATAGGTAAAAAACATATGTGTCTGCAAAATGTAGAAACTTTAACATCTCCTCAATTTACTGAATATTGCAGAGAATTAGTTGAAAACAGAGGCTGTGTTTATTACAATAACTTAGGAAACGGAAATAAATTATCCCTTGAAACCAGGAATTTAATTAACTCAACTAAAAATAAAATCTTAAACGTAAATGAAATAATTGAAGAATCTAAAAAATGTAAGCTTTGTCCGTATGAAGTTAATTTGTTAAAAGCGAAGGAAGCTAATGTAATAATAATGGATTACTATCATATCTTCTCTCATTCAATATCTTCAGCTTTTTTTAAAAAAACAGAGAAAACATTAAGCGAATCAATAATAATTGTAGATGAAGCCCATAACCTCCCAGGAAGGATGAGAGAGCATTTATCTTCAAAGATAACTCTAAATGTTTTGGAAAGAGCATTAAAAGAATCAGAAGATTATCCTGAATCGAGAAAATATCTAGGAATGATAAAAAAAAGATTAGAATCTTTATCAGATGAATTAAGAGAAGAAGAATGTTTAGTAAAAAAACCAGAATTTGATTTCGAAGACTTTGATGATATCTTAGAAATTTTAGAAAACACAGCAGATTCAGTAAGGGATATTAAAAAAAGATCTTATATCGGCTCAGTAGCTCAATTTTTACAGATGTGGCAGGGCAGAGATGAGGGCTTTGCAAGAATTTTATCCAAAACAAGAATGGACAATAAATTAATTGTTACATTATCCTATTTATGCCTCGACCCGTCTTTATCATCAACAGAAGTTATAGATTCAGCTTATTGTGTTATCTGCATGTCAGGGACTTTAACTCCTTTAGAAATGTATTCTGATTTATTAGGCTTTAAAAATCCGATTATGAAAATCTACGAAAATCCATTCCCCTCATCAAATAGATTAAATTTAGTAATTCCGAAAACTTCAACTAAGTTTACTAAAAGATCTATGGGTATGTATCAGGATATAGCAAGAGAATGTTCATCAATAGTTAATACTATCCCTGGAAACACAATTATTTTCTTCCCAAGTTATCAGTTAAAAGAAGCGATTAAAATATTTTTTAATAATTTATGCTCAAAAACCACATTTGAAGAGTCAAAGGGGATCTCAAAATATGAGAAAGAAGAATTATTAGAGAATTTTAAAAGAGAAAAAGACAAAGGCTCTGTTTTATTAGCAGTGATCGGAGGAAGCTTTTCAGAGGGAATAAATCTGCCAGGTGATTTATTAAAAGGAGTTGTAGTAGTCGGATTACCCTTAGGAAAACCAGACTTGGAAACAACAGAATTAATCAACTATTTTGACTCTAAATATTCAAAGGGCTGGGATTATGCTTATATTTTTCCAGCAATGCAGAAAACAATGCAGGCAGCAGGAAGGTGTATAAGGACTGAAAATGATAAGGGGGTTATAGTATTTTTAGATGAAAGATATTCATGGAATAATTATTTTAAATGCTTCCCGCCAGATTATAATATCAACGTGACTATGCTCCCCTTAAAAAGAATAGGGGAGTTTTTTAAAGTATGAAAACTTAAGATTTCAAAGGACTTATTGAAAATTATTCAGAAGAAAATATCAAATTTGATGACCCTCATGTTTCATTAAGATGTAAAGAAATGGGTTTAGCAAAGAAAAAATAATTAATATACTCTAATATGAATACGATAAGCTATCCCATATAATTGAAGATAGACCAAAAGTCTACAAATTATACTTCAAACTTAACAAAAGAAGACAAGTAAAACTAGTTATTGACTTATTTAAATATAATACCATAATGGTTAGAACAATTAAAATATTGGATAGAAAATTATATAAAAAGATAAAATCTATTAAAAGGAGAAGATAAAATGGATAAATTTGATTTTGACTATAGTGAATATTCAGATATTTTACATATTCATAAGACTGGAAATTTGACAAGTGGTAGTGTGGGGATTGGTGATTTCAGTTTGGATTTTGATAATAAAGAGAATATTATTGGAGTTGAAATAGAACATGCTTCTGAATTTTTCAATAATTTAGATATAGATAAAGAATCTCTAAATAAAATAAAAAGTGCAGAAATTATTGTAGATAGTAGAAACCCAAGTTGTCATTTAGTATTCTTAAAATTAAAATTCCCTATGGGTATTAAGAAAATATCCGTGCCAATGCCAGTTGTTTCTTAAAAAGAATTAGTGAATTTTTCAAGGGCTAGAAGTTTCTTCAAAATATGCATTAACTAGTCTCCTTGTATCAGCCCAAAGCTCTCTAACTTCTGGCCTATACTGTCTTAATTCCCAACCAGGAACTAATGGAAAATTCATTATTTCCAGCTTAGAAGTATCTTCCCCTAAAGGTTCCATCAAAAAATGATCAAAAACCATGGGACTCCCAACTCTACTAATATCCCCATTTATTTTAAGAGCACGGCCTTCTGTTTGTGGCTCACTGCAGTCATTTGGATCTATAAACCTAGAATAATGAGTTCTATAATGCACCCTGCCAGGCAATTTCACTGCTATATACCTAAGCAATTCTTCAGCCCCACTTCTAGATAATGATATTGGAAATTGTATCTCTGCTTCACTAATCACTTCGTCTATTGTCATAAAAAAAGGCTAATAATTAAAGTTTTTAAATATTTGTATTCTAGATTTTAAGCTTCAGCTTTCATCATCATCAACATCGAACAAGGCTTCTTCATCCTCTTCTTTCTTAGGAGCTTTTTTCTGAACCTTTGGAATTATTTTTTTGTTGTTTTTCTTTACTTCTTTTTCTTCCTTAGCTTCACTAAATAATTTCTTGAAATGCTCCTCAGTAAATTCTCTTTCTCCGTTTTCAATAACATATCTACAGGTCTTGTCGCATCTCTGTAATAATCTTCTAGGATTTCTATTAGCTAGTTTAAACAGTCTCTTAATATGTTCATCGTTTATAATATTCATATTTCCTAATCTGCTTCTAACTAAAGAAACCGCTTCATCATCATTTATTTGTCTTACTTTTAAAACTCCATCCTGTCCAATTCTTTCTCTGATGCTTTCATGTAATCTTACTTTGCTATAATCTGTACCTGCAAATACAACAGACTTAACATTTCCGGAATCGAAGAAATATTTTATTCTCTCAGTGTTCTCTGGAGTCAACTCTTGAGCCTCATCTAATAACAAAATCATATTCTTAGGGTGTTTTCCCATTAATCTTCCCCAGAATCCATATTTATTTATCAGCATCTCTTCAACATTAAGCTCATTATCAATTCTGTTGCAGCTAAAAAATATTACCTGTCCTTTCCCTTTGAATTTATGAATTAAATGCTTCATAATAGTGCTTTTTCCAGTTCCCAAAGGACCTTCCAAGAAAGTCATTGTTCCAGCTGGGATTTTATATATTAACTCATCTAAGATTTCATCCTGTCCTACAACTCTAAAATCATAAGGTGCAGGTTTGATGCTAAAAGGATTATTATAAAAACCTATTTTTCTATACCATAATTCCCCATTTTCTTCAGCCATTTTAGAATCCTCCCTCCATATTTCTAGCTTTTTCTCTTAGTTCTCCTGCTTTTTCATACAATTCTTTAGCGGTGTCATCATCACCATCATAATGAAATTCCTGTCCTTCTCTGTGTAAATCCATAGCTTTCTCATAATTTTTCTCTGCATTATCTCCACCGCCGATTACAAAAGCTAAAACAATAATAATTATTACAACAATAACTCCAACAATAACCCATTTGCTTATTCCTCCAATTGCTCCTGCAACCGCACCTGTAACTTCATTGCTTGTTGTATCTTCAACCTTTACCTCTGTCTCTTCTTCCTCAGTTGCTTCTTCTTCAACTATCTCTTCTCCAGCAGTAACTGTTTCTTCAGCAGTAACTGTTTCTTCAGCAGATGTAGGTGTAACTAATTTTTGTATCCTAAAACTTACTAATTTATCTATAACATTATTTAAGACCATATAAGCGTCATTTGTTCCGTCATTATCTAAATCATACTCCCTTTCTTGCCCTATCTCCATAACCAAACTTCTTCCATCAACGCTGGAAGTAACAACTTTTCCATTTATTCTCTCGACTTTCAATGTTACTTCTTTCTCTCCATCCAAAGTTAAAGTGGCGCTATTGCCTTCTAAAATAATAACAACACCTGAAGTTTGCTTGCTACCATCATAATCAGCAGAATTTACGCTTAAACTAAGTAATATAAATAAAGTAATAAAAGTTAAAATTCTCCTCATTTTACCTCTCCTTTTTTAATTATCATTCTTAGTTTAACAAATCAACAGCACTATATAAACATTATTATACTACACTACATAAAAATTACAAATATAGTTTAGGATATATAAGTAGTAATTTTTTAGAAATACATTCCTCTGTACTTTCTCCTTAAATATGTTCCCCCTTGCAATACTCCAACTATAATGACAAATACTATTGCGATTACTCCTATATATGTGCCAACCCTACTCCCTGCTCCTATAACCGCCCCTGTAATCTCATTTCCCGCTTCCTCCACTTTAGAAACAGCAATTTCTTCTCTGACTTCAATCTCTCCAGCAGATTCCTTAACCTCTTCATCAATTTCTTCTGTTCCTCCTGTTGTTGCACCGCCTCCGCTTAATCCTAAATTTCTAACAGCCCCGCTAGAAGTTCCTCCGCTTGTTGCAGATGTGGGTGTATAACTAATAAACTGGGTAAAGTGCTTTGTCCATATTACTAAATCACTTCCCGAAGTAACATAGCAGTCCCCTTCCGCAACTAAATTAGCATCAGGATCAGCAATTTGTGCATCAGTGCAAGCTGGAATTGTAGTAAATACATTATTTAATGCATAGCCTGCTGATTTTCCTGCCTGATTTGGTATCGTAAGTTTAACAGCCTTATCAAAGGTAAGCTTCGCATTAGCTGACCCTATTTCTATAGAAACTTCAGGTATTCCTGTAGTAACTAAAGAAACAACATCAGCAACTGCCTTAACAGTTGGTAATGTTATCAATCCATTCCAGTCAGACTCTCCCTGTATTTGTGTATTCGCAGGAATCTCTACAGAATAAGTCACTGTAGATGTCGCCCTAGTTAATGTTAACTCATTGCCTCCTAGCGTTATTTTCTTATCATTATCAATCAAAGCCCCTAAATTCAAAACTACTTCCTCATCATCATCAACGGTAGTTGGAACCTCTATTTCTTTAAGATTATTTGCGTTGCTTGTATCTATTAATATTTCATTTTCACCATCATTAACCTCTACCTTTCCATTATTATCCATAGTAGCTGGAGCAACTTGTTTTTTGACAGTTAAGCCGAAAACCTTTGTAGCTGACTTTCCTGATTTAGACAAAGTGGCAGTTAAGGTTATTTCCTTATCCTCATTAATATCTCTTGTTACACTTCCGTTAGTTGCTACATAAGTTGTATTGCTTGAATTCCATGTTATACTTACTCCGCTATGGCCTGTTAAATTAGTGAATAATTTTAAGTCGCTCAATATATTATTTTTTTCTGTATTCCCATTTAAGACTAATTTTTCAGTTAAAGATAATTTAGCTTGGCTCACAGCAAATTCATCAGGATCTGTAGTCCCTAAAACAACAACACTAAATGTTTTTATCGCAGAAATTGCTCCTTTACTTACAGTTGCAGTCAGGATAATAGGAGTATCAAATTGTGGTCTTGAAACACTTCCATCATTCTCAACAACATTCTTATTGCTTGAACTCCATTTAATTGTAGTATCATCTTCTCCATTTGTAATTAAATTAAGGTTGTTTGTCACACTATTAGCATCGCTATTATCCCATAGTATTGAAGATATTATTAAAGCACTAATAACTTCTTGTATAGCCTGAGCATCACTCTTATCTTCTTTTAACACTGTTAACGTAAATGTCTTTGTATCAGAAACGTTTCCTTTTAATAAAGTAGCTGTTAAAGTTACAGCTTTATTTGTTGAATCTGAACCAGGTCTCTTTACAATCCCATTAAATGGATTAATAGTTGCTGCATCGCTTGAACTCCAAATCAGAATCGCTTTTTGTTCCTATAACATTAAAATTACTACCCCCCTTAAAAACTGCTAAATCGTTTTCGTTTCCACCATAAACTAAAGCTTGTAAACCTACTTGATTATCAATAAAATTAGAAGGTAGCAAAGTTGTATTAACCCCTAAGGTGTACCTTATTATTCCACCGAAATTTCCAGTTATTAAACCATTACCTCCATATCCATAGCCGTATCCATAACCAAAGCCCTGCCATCCTAAAAAATCAGTCCCATACCCATATCCATATCCATAGCCGTATCCATAACCAAAACCACCATTCAAATTACTAACCTCTCTTGAAATAACACTCAAAAAATCGCAATCAACAAAATTGTCATCATTTATTCTGCACTTAGTTTCTTGATCATCTGCAGTAAATATCAAATCAGTATATAATAAAGGTAAAAATTCACCATCATTAACTTCTATCTCTAAAATAAAAGTTTGAATTAAATCTGAAGTAATATCAATATCAGGAGTCATTAAATTAACATCAACAGCTTTTGCAGGTCCAGAGAGAATTAGTAACCCTATAACTAAAAAAGTTGATATTAAACTAGCTATATTCTGCTTTACACCCTTTTTCATAAGGTTATATAATAAACTCAACTTTATAAAATTTTCTTAAATTTAATAATATTTCCTATTCTTTATTAAATAAATTGCAATTAAAACCCCGTAGATAATTTCTTCAACTTTCTCTTTTTTTCTGGTTCAATAAGATAATTTTCTTTTGAGGTAATAGAACGTTTTAATTCTTTTTCAGCACCAATCCTAGCATTTCCAGCAACTCTCCCGCCTCTTTTGGCAGCATCTTCAACTTCTTCATAACCTTGTGCATTTTCCTCTCTTGTAATTTCTGTAGATACTCTTTCTCCCAGCATTGAAAAAATTAACTCTAAATCGTTCATATGGTCCCTTAAATTCTCTCTCTTTAATCCTTTAAGTTTCTTATACTCATTTGGAGTCATACCAAAAGTGGCCTTTGAAATTTCAGCAGTTAAAATAGAAAACTCTCTTTCTTCTTTTACCCCTCTATTTTTCCATTCATCGGTAAGTTCATCTCTTATTGCAATTCCCCTTACTCTTTTCTCAATCCAATCATCAGAATAGCCCTTAGCTTTGTATAAATCCCTCATTCTTTTTTGAGCAAGTTCCGGGTTTTCTATTTCCTTTACTCTGTCATAGCCTACTTGGGATAACCATTGTTTGAAAGGCTCGGCCCTAGGAGACGGAATTGACTGGATTATACGAAATGCTCCTTTAACAGAGACACAGTTTGATTTGCGTTTTTTGCCATCTGGAGCAGTTAATTCAAGGAGGGTACAAAATGTACCCCAGTTCTCATCAAGTGATGAATCCCTAGCACGCATTTTTTTAATATATTGTTTAGTATCCACACTTTCAGTTAGTAATTGCACTATATCTGCTACTGAAAACCACCATTCATCATTAAACCAAGTTCTTCTTATTTTTTTGTCCTGAAAAACAACCAAAGCTTTGTCTGATTCCATTATGTATTATAAGACTTTATTTTATTAAAACATTCTCTTTATTTTATATATCTATTCTTAAATATATTTTCTAGTAACTATTTAGTATGAAAAAATTATTGTAAATTTTCTGTGAAGTATGAACTTTATCTAATAGTATTTCCTATTCTTTATTTTCTTTATTATATAGATTGCAATTAAAAATAAGATAAATCCTAAAATCCAGTAAGTAATCTTCTTTATTTTATTATTTTCTTTGATTGGTTCTTTAATTTTATTAATATTTTCCAATTTTTTTAACCCAATCTCTGCTCTTCCATTATCAAAAGAATTATAGCTTAATTCAACATCATTAAATCCATCGTCATTTATATCTATCTGCTTATTTTTATTTATCTCAATTAACAAAACGTTCCCGTCATCTTCTTTTAATAAAATATTTTCATTAGTTATTCTTAAAAAATTTAAATCCCTTTCAAATATCCCATCTCTTAATTTTATTATTTCATTATTCTCAACAAAGTTTGATGTATAAGTATCTTCACTAGTATCAAAATCCAAAGCATTAACATTAGTCAATATTATCAGAATCAGGCATACACTCCAAAAACCTATAATACCCTTCAACCATTCCGCAGATTTCATTAAACCTTTCCTCATAAGCCCCTAATTCCTCAATTACCTCTGGATTAAGCTCTTTGAAAGTTTTATAAATTTGATGGATAGACCTTAATTTCCTCAAAGAACCCAAAGGCAGTCCAATTTGACTTTCAGTTATCATTCCAGTAGAATAAATATCAAGTACCATTTCAATAGACTCAAGTTGCTCTCCTAATTTCCGGCTTAACCTGTATAATCCTAATCCTTTATTATAATAAATTCTAGATAAATCTCTCTCATCAACTTCTCTGTCAGGAATACCCATAATCCCATATTCTAAGCTTCTTCTCTCTAATTCATTTAATCTCATTTTCTAAAATTAAGAAAATAAATTTATATATTTATTGTACAAAAAAACAAACACTTTAAAACAGCCTAAAAATTTCCAGCTTACTATGCCTCTAACAAAATACCAAACAGATGAATTAGCTGAAACCGTAAATCTTGACAGTACAATCATCGCATTGCGTTTTCCGGGAGGGGGTTCTAAAGGCATTTTATATGCAGATTGGATTCCTTTTTATGTTTGGAGTCTTGATAAAGAAACCCAAAAAATGGATGTTGCTCCTGTTCCTCATTCTCAAAAAAAGGATTATCATGAAAAACCATTTACTTTTAGCTCATCTCAAATTGAAGACTATAGAGTTATTACCCCCGAATTATTAGTAAATATAGATCCAAAAGATAAAGATATTATGAAAAACCTTCGCCGTTTTATAAGGTTAGAAGGCTTGGTAAGGTATAATTTTGGCAATTTAAGGGAGCATAGTGTAGTTGGTAGGATTTATGGTGTCAATCATGAAGCCATGAAAGGTTATATTAACTTAGGAATGTCGCCATCAACTAGGTTAAGCACAAATATACCAAATTCATTAAAAAAAAGAAGAAGTTTGATTATTAGCAGAAGAAAGGAACTAATTGGCAAAAGATTTAATTTAGATACTGTTTTAACTTTTCCAATTGAACCTGGAAATTTTAGTCTTTATGCAATTCTACTTGAAAGGTCTAAAAAAGTTAATTAATACCTGTTCCAAATTGATCTGAGAACAAGAAGAAGTCATCGTAGTCAACATCTCCATCATTATCTAAATCATATTCTTCATTATTTGTTCCAAAGTAGTCTGCAAATTTAAAGAAGTCATCGTAGTCTACTTTTCCATCTTCTGTAAAGTCTCCCTTAACAGCTGCAGGCTTCTCAGCAGGTGCTGTTTCTTCAGGAATTTCCACAACAAGTTCTTCTGTCGCAGGTTCTTCAACTACAACATCTCCTGTAGGAACAGTAACTACTGGGTTGCTAGGTTCACTAGGTGTTGAAACAGGCTCACTCTGAGCAGGAGGTTGAGTTGTTGGTTGTGTTATTGCTGGTGTAGGTGCTGCTGGAACTACACAAACACTGCCCTCATTCACAGTACCATTACAATTATCATCCACTAAATTACAGATTTCAGCAACGCCTGGTTTTACATCATCATTATTATCACTGCAGTCATTATTGTCTTCTACATAACCATTAGGGGCACTGCAAGCCTCTGTAGTAGCATCAACATCTCCAAAGCCATCTTCATCTGCATCTAAGTAATAAGTAGTTGTAACACCCTCGTCTTTTTGTCCATTGCAATTATTATCTACATTATCACAAATCTCTTCTTCATCTGGATTTATATTTGAATTATTATCATTGCAATCTAATCCACCATATAGGAAGGAAGCAAATCCATCTTCATCGCTATCCACACCTACACCACACACATTATTTTCATCAGTTTGTCCATCGCAATTATTGTCTACATTATCACAAATCTCAGCAGCATTTGGATTTGCATTAGCATTATTATCATTGCAGTCTCCAGCCTCTAAAGCTCTGTATCTTCCAAATGCATAAGTTTGGTAGTCATTAGCAATACCATATCTGTCTCCATCTCCATCATAATAAAAAGTGTTTATTACATTTTCATCTGTTAAACCATTGCAGTTATCATCAACACCATTACATATTTCAGTAGCACC
>JAGVZL010000058.1 GCA_018302505.1 Candidatus Woesearchaeota archaeon
TAATTTAGAAATCTTAATCAAATCTAACCACTTATTAAGCCCTAACTCTAATTGAGGTATAGCTACTTCGGCAGGTGTTTTATTCCCTAAAGCCATGTGCTTTCTGTTGAAATTGTAATTAATCTCTAGGCCTTTCATGATAGCATAAGCACTTTTTATGCAACCATGAAAGCCCCTCATGACTTTTGTTCTTTCTCTTATGGTATTGTGTAATCTCTCAATTGGGTGATTAAATCCTCTTTCAGAAGCAATAACTACATTATGAATTATCTTGCTTTTAGTTCTTGAAGAAGCATGGTAAGGAGATTGTAAACTAAATGTTTTCCTCAAAACAGTAGGATAACCTTGCAAACCATCTGTTGTTACAATCTTGATCTGCTCTCCTGTTTTAGATTTGGTTTTCTTCATAATCTTGATAAGATTTTCATTAGTTCTAGTTTTCATGTATTCTCCAATAATCATAAACCTTGTTTCCAAATCAAATGTGTCTACAAACCAGTTCTGTTCAACTCCCTTCATGCCTTTTTGGTGATATAGCCTTCTATGATATTCCATTTCATCACTCATCATTTCGTTTCCAGATTGAATAGGCAAGCTATCTGTAAGATTGCTTACCATCATAGAATACTTTACAATCCATCTATAAACTGACATATGGCTTGAATTGTGAGGATAAAATGCCTGAAAATGCTCTTGGATTTTTCTTAAAGAAACACCCTTATAATATAAATCAATTCCAGCAGTTATTTTATTTTCATTAGTTCTCATTCTAAAAAATCCATCATCTATAACAAATGTATTATTACACTTCTTACACTTATAACGCTGTATTTTTCCTCTATTTCCCGTCTTTCTTCTTCCCCACTTTATCGTATTTTCAGAACTACAATTAGAACACGTTACTTTTTTATACTCCTTATTCTTTCCATTATTGGATTTAATTTGTCCGCAAGGCATTTTGAATCTCGGAGCCCTTCGGGGCTTCGTTTATTATTTATTTTCTGATTATGATTTTTGTTTAAGCCATTTTTCCTTTAATGCCAATAACTCTTTATGTTTCCGTGATGCTTTCTTGTGTATCATTAAATTTTGTTTAGCATGGTGTTCACTAAACCCTCTTATTGTTGCACCACAATCACATTCAACTTCATGTATTTTTTTCTTACCCATATAGACTTATAGGGTATTGTGGTATATAAATATTTCTATTCTCAAGAATATACTTTCACCAACCATTAAAGTTACAATGCACTTTTTAAGATAGTTTTATAAAGAGCTATTTTCAAATTTTTGACTATAATGACAGAAGAATTATCTGATAGGGTTGATGAAGAAGGAACAAAGTTTGTTAGAAGATGGCTACATAGTGGAGTTGTGACTAATCCAGATGTTCCTACAATAATAAGATTAAGAAGAGTTATTGACGGGATTGAATTTTATACCCTTATATGGGGGACTTTTCCTGAGAAAGAAGCTCCAGACCAAGGACAGGTTTTATCTCCAAATACATTACCTTTAAGGGGGGCTCCGGTTAAAATAGTTTATACTAATGGAAGACATAGTAATGGTTATGAAAAAGATCAAACTAGGGGATGGAAATATCAAATTATGGAAGATTCATCTTTAAGGAGTACTGTTTTTGGTGAAGAAGCAGCTATGGATGCTATGAGGGATTTAGCTAGGAGATATCCCTTTAATAAGATTTAAAAGCTCTTTTTTCTCTTTATTTTGTATGATTAAAGAAGTTGATTTAACATTTATTGAAAGATTTAGGGGTCGTTCTGAAGAGGTTGTTTTTCAGACGGGGGTTTCTTTAGATGAAAGGAGGGTTGCTTTAGAAGAGTTGGTTAGAGGGAATATTGGGGAATTGTGGTTAGAGGATTTTAGGAGAATTGCAAAAATTGGAAGAGATTTAGATGGAACAGGGATATGGATTTGCCCATATCAAGAGTCTTTAGAAGGATCTTCTTACTCTCTAAACACTACTAACGTCGCTTATGGAAATAAAAATGGGAGTGTCACATTTGGAACAATAACTGAACAAATTCCTGACGCGGTTTATGTTGGCATTCAATCAGAGGCTGTTAATAAGGGAGATGACTTTGGAACAATAAGAAGGGAAGTTAGAGATTCAAACGGGTGCAGCATTGGAGTATACAGCATGAGAATTGGCAATAAATTATTCAGGGAGGTAGTGGAATCTAGAAAAAGGTGGAGATTGAGGAATAGACCGCTTAATGATAAAAACGAGTTTATTCTAGGAAGAATGGCTAGGAATTCCTTTACAGATTTTCCGGAAAGAACACCAAGCCCTTTAAGACATTCTCTTGATATTGTGTACAAAGGGTATGGAAAAGAATTAATTGTCAGGTTTGGCTAATTTCTTTTTTTAATTCTGTAAATGATGTAAATTACAACTGTCCAAGGAACTATAATAACTAAGAATTTAATCAAATAATTTATACTTGAAATAAAGCTTCCAATAATTGAAGATAATGTAATAAATGCTGTTGATGTGAAGTTTGACTTTTTCTCGTTTATTGTCAAGTAAATTGTTGAATATGAGACTTTTTCAGTTGCGGACTTTAAAGCATCTTCTAAATATTTTATTGTTCTTTCCTGGTAAAAGATTCTATCTGTAACTTGCAGTTTTTCTTCAGCTGTTTTTGCTTCGGTTAAAATCTTTTGATAATTAGCTAAGCGGGATCTTTCAGCAGCTAGCTGGTTTTGAATATCTAATTTTTGTTCTGTAATATCATCTTTATTCTCTGTAAAGGATTCTATATCTCCTAATTTTTTCAATTCAACTAATAAGTTTTCATAGTTTTCAACAGGAATTTTTATTGTATAAGATGA
The DNA here is from genome assembly GCA_018302505.1 of Candidatus Woesearchaeota archaeon. Classification (GTDB taxonomy): domain Archaea; phylum Nanobdellota; class Nanobdellia; order SCGC-AAA011-G17; family ARS1403; genus JAGVZL01. The sequence goes on from JAGVZL010000058.1 coordinate 2,857, forward strand.
TGTTAAATAAGATCTTTTATTATTATCAATTTTATTTCTGTTTTCATTTGTAATTAATCCTTTTCTATCTTCAACTAAATTTTTAATTTCTAAATCTTTTTCATAGAAAGAACCTCTTGAGATTTCAGTTGTTAAGAAAGAAGTTTTTGTAATTTCTCTTTGTTGAACTTCAGGAGCAAAAGAGCCATCATAACTAGGAACTATTCCTTTGCCCATAGCAAAGCTTTCTTCCATAGTATCTGTTGCTATTTTTGAATATGATAAATCATTAACTTTAAAGAAATTTAATCCACCAATTAAGACAACTATTAATAATACTAATAACCAGTTTTGCTTTATGGTTTTTAATTGTGAATCAAATGACATATGCTTTATGGTTTTTAATTGTGAATCAAATGACATAATATTAAACTTAGATAAAAATCGTTTAAATATTTTTCTATAATATCCTTCTTATTTCTGATAATAAGTTTTTTATTTTAACCAATATAATGAGGGTTTTCAACTATTTGAGCTAGTTCAGGTGGTTTGTTTGTGAAGAAACCCGCATTTGCTAATATATCTTGATTACAATAAGGACATCTAAAATAGAACCTTACTTTATTTAATAGACAGCTTAGTAATTCTATCTCATCTTTATTTTTTCTTGCTCCGAAACTTAATTTAATTTCAATCTAGAATGTTTTAATACAATTTTTACATTTAATGTTTATTCCTTTTGGCATTTTTAATTATGATCCCCCACCTTTCAATATGTTTATCATATTATTTTTTGTGTAATACTTAGCGGGATTTGAACCCACATTACAATCTCATCAGGATTGTGTCTTTCCTGGTTAGACTATAAGTAACCACGTTGTCACGGTGAGGGTCAAATTTTTCGTTTTGTTTTCGTGACTATGATTTTTTTTCACTAACTATTTTACCAAATCTTTCTAAATTCTCGTTAATACTTTTAATTTGTTCTTCTATTGTGGTTTTTCTTGTTTCTATGTTTTCGTTAAAATTATCTATTCCCCTTTCGCCTTTTTCAATTTCATTATCAAATTGTTTTGTGGTGTCTTCTACACTTCTTTTTAAGTTTTCCTCGTTATCTTGGAATCCCCATTCTTTGTTTTCTCTTTCTCGCACTAAATCTTCTTCTCTACGTTTAAAGTCTCTTTCGTTTTCTTCTTTTTGGCGCTTTAAATCTTTTAAATTCCTATCCAATTGTTGCAACTTAGAATCTTTGTTTTTTTTAACTTGGTCTAAGTTTGTTTCTTTGTCAAAAAGTTGTTGATTTAAACTATCTCTTTCGTTGATTAAATCTCTCTTTTTTTCCTCTAAATCTGCTATGACTTCGTAACGGCTTTTTGTTTCCATTGTTTGTACCTCCAATGTTTAATCATTTAGAAATAGCTAACTTAAATAATTAGGACGTACTTTTTTGCACCCTCACATAGTTAATGATATTTTAATATCTATATCTATCTCATCATATAATGCTACAGGCATTAGACCAGAATTAGTTTTTTTTAATTTTACTAAATCATATTCTTCTAATAATTTTATATCAGAATGAACATTTTTGAAATCTCTATTAGTTATTCTTGCTAATTCAGATATTGTTTTTGGCTTTTTAGAAATAATTTTTTGAAGTAACTCCATTCTTTTAGGTGTAAAGGCTCTTATATAAACATCGAAATTCTCAAATCCTATTGTAGGGGTTCTTGGTTTGAATATCCCTTTATCTATTTCTCTAGCTACTTCCTTAAATTCTTCCGAAGATTCTTTTAAACTTCTTATTGTTATTCTAACTTTCTTGGTTGCCATATAAATCCTCCTTATATTTTCAACATCTCCTTCGAAATCATCTCTTAATTTTTCTAGATTCATAAATTTATATTTTATTTGTCTGTGAAAATAGTGCTTGTGGTCTCCCTTAGTTCTTTCATTGTCATATCCCAATATTCTTTTATTTTTATGAATATATGCTAACCTATATTTTACTCCATGGGGGAAATCTTTACCTTTCTTAATTTCCCATATAATTCTTTCAATTATATCTCCTTCTTTTGTTTTTTCTTTTGTGTGATAGATTAGTTATGTCACTTAATCCTCAATTATGGTGTCTAACACCATATTTAATACTTTCTATTTTTCTTTCCCGTCCAAATAAGTAATTATTATTGATCTATTGTTTTT
>JAGVZL010000056.1 GCA_018302505.1 Candidatus Woesearchaeota archaeon
TCTTTTGATTGTTTATTTATAGCAAAATAATTTGCCTTTCTCATTAATTCCCCTGTTAAATCACATAGTCCAGCTAAATAATCCGGAGCGGATACAAATAATTCTTTTTGTGTTGGTACTTTGTTGTTTTTTACAAAATCAAAGAATACAATTGCCTCTACATATTCCTGCATAGCAGTTTTGTATATTGTTGAAAACTGCAATTCTCCTCTTGTTCTTAAATCCCTTATTTTATCTTTTAACTCCTTAGTCAAAGATTCTGCTTTATTATCGTCTCTATGAACAGCATAAATAACCCTTTTTGAGAACCTAATTGCTTCATGGCACTTTTGGAGCATTAAATCCCTTCTTTTATCAAACAACTCCATTTCTTTGTTGATATGTTTTAAGTCTAATCTGACCATATATTAGAAGGATATGTCTTTTGTTATTAAATGTTTTGGATTTCAAAAACTATTTATAGCCAATTATTTCCTATATTTTCATGACATGGAATTTTAAAACAGCCTTTAGAGATTTTAAAAGAGTAAAGGAAATAGCGGTTGTTTTGTTTAATCAAGGATTGGGCTATTACGTCAATGAACTAAAATTAAAACATCATTTATTCCTTAGCCACAAGGACAGAAGCAAGAAGATTGAAAAGCCGGAGAATATTCCTGAGAATTTAAGAAAGGCAATGGATGAATTGGGTCCAACTTTTGTTAAATTAGGACAATTATTGAGTTTAAGACCGGATTTAATACCTAAAGAATACTGCAATGAATTCAGCAAGCTGCAGGATAATGTTTCTCAATTAGATTATCTTATTATTAAAAAAGTTGTTGAAGATGAATTAAAATTAAAAATAAGTGAAGTTTTTTCTTTTTTCGAAAAGGAACCTATTGCAAGTGCCAGTATTGGACAAGTTCATAAAGCTCAATTATTAAATGGAAAGACGGTTGTTGTTAAAGTTCAAAGACCAAATATAAAACCTATCATTGAATCAGATATTGATATTTTATATTATTTGGCGGGTTTAGCTAAAGAGCATATTGATGCATTAAAAAATCATGATTTAGACGGGATAATAAAAGAATTTGAAAGATACACAGAAAATGAATTGGATTATTTGAAAGAAGGGAGAAATATTGATAAATTTTTCAATAACTTCCAAGGAGATGAAACTGTAATAATACCTAAAGTTTATTGGGATTTTACAACCAGTAGAATTTTGACTATGGGTTATGTGAAAGGTGTGCCTATAGATGAAAAAGAAAGATTAAGAGAAGAGAAATGCGACATGAAGATTATCTCTGGCAACTTAGCTGATTGCTTTTTAAAACAGGTTTTTGAGTTTAGTTTTTTCCATGCAGACCCTCATCCTGCTAATATTTTTGTCTGTTCAGGAAATAAAATTGCATTATTAGATTATGGTATTGTTGGGAAATTAAGCGAGAAACACAAAGATCAACTAACGGATATTTTAATTAAACTAGTTCAAAGAGATCTAAGTGGTGTTTTGAATGGATTCTTAGAATTGGGAATTATTGAAGGGGAGAATATTGACGGATTAAAAGAAGAATTAGTTCAAATGATTGAAGAATATGCTGGAGCGAGCATTGAACAAGTGAATGTTCCAAGATTGTTTAGCGAATTTTTAGAGATAGCTTCTAAATATCATTTTAAAGTTCCTAAAGATTTTGTTTTATTAGGCAAGGCGATAATAACTATTGAGGGTGTTGGACAGGAAATAGACCCGGATTTTAATTTGTCTCATAAATTAGCTGAGTATTCTGAAGGGATGAGATTGGAGAAAATGGGCGTCGGTTATTTTGTTAAAAGTTTAGGAAAAAGTATTATTAGCTATAAGAATATGTTTACTAATTTACCAAGACAAACAACTGAAATTTTAGAAAGACTGAGAAGAGGAGATTTGAAAGTTCAGTTTCAACATAAAGACTTGAATGTTTTAGAAGAACAGATTGACAGAGGAAGCAACAGAATTGCCTTAGCCGTTTTGATTGGCTCTTTAGTTGTTGCTAGCAGTTTAATATTAAATTTAACTGGAAGCAAGTTTTTTGCTACTGCTGGATTTTTGATAGCTTTAGTTTTAAGCTTGTTTTTAAGTATTTCAATTTACAAGGAAAGAAATATCAAGGTTTAGAATTTTTATTAACGAATTCAACTATCTCTTCAAACATTATTTCTTGTTCTTTTTTATTTAATTGAGTATGCGATGATAGTTCTAACCACTCTATTTTTTTATTTTTTGATGAAATTGAATCATAAATAAAATCTGCACTTCTTGGTTCGACTATTGTATCATTTTTAGTTTGGATTATTAATGCTGGCTCTGTGACCTTTTCCAAATTTAAGCTTTTGATAACTTCCATTATCTCTAAGATGGCATTTAATGGTGTTGCGTCGTATGCTATCCTTTGCTCTTTTGCTGCTAGAATTATATTATCCGGACTTTTAACATGATATCTTTGAACTAATTCCAATAAAGGGATGAATGGGATGTACTTACTTTGCAAAAAAATCGGGGCATTTATTGAGATTATTCCTGATAAATCTTGATTTTCTGAAATTTTTAAAGATAAAATTCCTCCTAATGAGTAACCCAGTAAAAACTTATTTTTGGAGTTTATACTATCTAATTCTAGATTAATTGCGTTAATCCATTCTTCATACTTTGCGTTGTTTAAATCTTTAGGGTGGGTTCCATGCCCTGGCAGAAGCATAGCCTTTGAAGAGATATTATTTTTAGCCATGAAATTTGCTAAATCTACAAAATCTTTTGGCGATGAACCTGTTCCGTGAACTAATAGAACTGTTGTGTCCCGGTTTTTTTCAATCTTAAACGGTTCTGCACCGACTAATAATCCATCTTCCCTTTCTTTTTGATTTTCAATAAAATCTACTGCATATTTATTCAAGTTTCTTGAGAAGGTCATGATAAGAAAAATTATTACAACTGTTATGACTATTTTTTTAAAGTTCATATGAATTTTTTAATTATGTCTGCTATTTTTTTTGCTTCTGTTTTTCCCTTTAGCTTTGACATTGCAATACCCATTAGAGCATTGAAAGGAGCATTTTTATTTTCTATGATTATTTTCTCTATTTCCCTTTCCAAATCTTTATCGGAAAGCTTTTCAAAATTATCCAAATTAGGAGTTTTTCCTTTTGCTAAATCAACTAAAATATCTATTACAGAATCCTTTGGTATCTTTTGCCTATTTAAATTTTCAAATACAAATCTAAAATCTTTTTCTTTTAATTTAGGTTCGAAATGGAATCTTGCTCTAATTTCTTTTGGGGCGGTTATTAGAGTCTGAGCAATTAAACTTGGAGAAACTTCCTTGTAATCTTTAGTATAATTTTCTAAATTTATCTTATTCTTTATTAGTTCTTCAGCAATTTCTGATGGTAGATTAAACTTATTTTCTAATTTTATTGTTTTTTCAGTTAATAATTCTGGAATTTTTATTTTTTTTAGTAATTCATTTGTGATTATAATCTCTTCATGATCTGTTTCAGGATACATTCTTGCTTCTCCTGGTAATGGTCTTAAGAAAGAAGATGTTAAATCCGGTTCAGCTTTTCTTACTTCTCCTTCTTTTGGAGCATCATGTTGTAATCTTAATACTTCATACTCAACTATTTTAGGTATTGATTTTAAATCCTGAAAACCTTTAATTTCTATTCTTGGAGAATTTTTAATTGAAACATTAACATCCTGTCTTATTGTTCCTATTCCTCTTTTTGTTAAATCTACTGATCTTAGAATCATGCCTATTTTTTCTGCTGTTTCTTTTGCATGCTCTGGGTCTTTTATATCTGCTGATGTTCCTATTTCCAATAGTGGAACTCCCAACCTATCTAGTCGATAAGTAACTTCTTTTCCATTTGTTGATATTTTTTTTGCTGCCTCCTCTTCTAATAGAATTGTTGGTATCTTTATTGTTCCTTTTGAAGTTTCTATTTTTCCATTTTCAGCTATTAACATTGTTCTTTGGAAACCTGAGACATTGCTACCATCAATTACAATTTTTCTCATAACTTTTATTTTTTTCACAGGCTTTGCTTTTAACAATAAAGATATTTGCAATGCTGCTTCCAAAGCATATTTGTTAATATGATTAATTGGCTCCTCATCCAGTTCAACTAAACAATTGCAGTCATGATAAAATTCGTAAACAAAAGTCTTGTCTTTACCTTCTTCGTATAAAGCCGCTATATCTTTTTCTCCTTCTGCTCCAGCTACCGCTCTTAATTTTCTTTTTACTATTAAGTCTGGCTTTTCTTTTTTATTTGTTTCAACAGGGCAATTACAGAATAGTTTTTTCCCATCTAATTGTTGGTGTATTTCCAAACCTGCTTTAAATCCTATTTTTTCGTAATTTATGTTTTCCATTTTAACTATAAACATAATCTAAATAATCTAATGATGTTCTTGGGGAGATTTCATCTCTGAAATTTTTAGTTATCAATTTTGGAATTTCATCTTTTTTATAATTAGACAATAACCAAGCTAATTTTAAGAACGTTGTTTCTGAAGTCATATCTGAATGATTTCCTAATAATCCTATTTCCTGATAAATTGGCTGATTTGAATAAACATGTAGGTTTAATCTTCCAAAAATTGTTTGAGGGGCTAATACAACAGGCATTTTTTTAGCTAAAGTTTTTAATGTATCTAAAATTTTTTCATGCTCTATTGTTTCTTTATCTAATTTTGTTGTTGGTAAGTTGCCTAAACCTGGAGCTTCTATAACTAAACCGTCGTAATTTTTGTAAAATAATAATTCTTCAGCAAACATATTTGGATGAACTTTTACTATTCCGATTTTTAATTTATCATCAAATAATTTCAATTTTAATTTCTTATCTTCTGATTTGTTATGCTTTCCTATAAAACCAACATTACCTTGAGATGTAACTCGGGCTATTGGTTTTCCGTTTACGACTTTAAATGCGTCTCTCCTTGAAGTGTGAAATTTTCTAGTTTTTGTTGGATGTAAAATCAAGCAAGCGTCATCGTTTGTAGATTCGTGCATACAAATTCCAACACCTTGATAATTAGAATTAACTATAAATTGACAGGCACAGATTAAGTTTAATTTAGCATCTGAACTTCCTCTGTCTGAAGATCTTTGAGAACCTGTTATTATAACTGGAATTGGGCAGTTTTCTAAAATAAAAGCCAAAGCAGAGGAAGTATAATGCATAAAATCGGTTCCATGGGTGATTATAACCCCTTCTGCACCGTTTTTTACTTCTTTTTCAACTTCTTTTGCCAACAAATTATAGTGAGAAAACCTGGTATCCTGCGACCACATGTTTTGGATTAATCTTGACTCTATTTTTGCTATATGTTTTATTTCTGGGTATAAATTTAGGATATCTTTCGCTGTATACTTTGTGGATACTCCCCCTTTTTTATCATCATAATATGAAGATACAGTGCCTCCTGTGTGTAAAATAGCTATTTTTTTCATTATCATTTATATTAAAAGAATTTGTAATTATTTATAGTTTATTATTATAATAGGAAATATATAATATAAAATAATCTTTATAAAGTATATTTTATAATTAAATAATGTTTTTATACTCAATGTGTTTTTAGAGGTAAATAAAGTTTGGTTTTAATTGGCGTTAAAACCAGAAGTGATAAAGCTTTTTTGGCGAAAAGCGTTATCGATAATTGGCGAATAACTTTTTTCTAAGAGAGGTAAATACTAAGAAATATATAAACCTTTCGTTAGTGTTAGTACTCTCACAATCAAAAAATACCTAAAAGGGGGCAAAAAAATGGAATTTATCGTGCAAAACGCAATAAAACAATCTGAAAGTATGCAGAATGCAGACTTCTTGGTCGGACAGGCCAATATTAAAGTTATAGGTGTAGGTGGAGCTGGTGGAAACACTGTTTCATGGTTATATAAAAAAGGCATTAAAGGTGCCGAAATCGCAGTTATTAACACAGATAAGCAACACTTAGATGTACATGAAGCTGATAGGAAAGTTCTTATTGGTAGGGAATTAACTAAAGGTTTAGGTGCAGGCGGACATCCAAATATAGGTTCAGAAGCAGCTAAAGAAACCATTCAGGAAATTAAAGATATATTGAAAGGTGCTGATATGGTATTTGTTTGTGCTGGTATGGGTGGTGGCACAGGAACTGGAGCTGCGCCTGTTGTAGCAAAATTAGCTAAAGAAATGGGTGCTATTGTTATTGGAACTGTAACAATGCCATTTGAGCTTGAAAGAGCTAGGATGGACAAAGCAGAATGGGGCTTAGGAGAATTAAGACAAGTTTCTGACTCAGTTATTGTTATAGATAATAATAGATTAGTACAAATAGCTGGAAACTTACCTATTCAACAAGCTTTTGCTGTTGCTAATGAATTAATTAGTACTATGATTAAAGGTATTGTTGAGACAATTGCTGTTCCAAGCTTAGTTAATTTGGATTACGCAGATGTTAAGGCAATAATGACTGATGGCGGAGTTTGTGCTATTGGTGTAGGAGAAAGCGACTCTGAACAGAAAGTTGAAGAAGCTACTAGAAGAGCTTTGACTAATCCTTTATTAGATGTGAGTTATAAAGGGTCTACAGGAGCTTTGATCCATGTTGAAGGCGGACCAGACTTAACATTAGATGATGTTAGCAGAGTAGGAGATATGGTTACAGAAGCTTTAGATAGGGATGCTAATGTCATATGGGGAGCTAGGATTAATGATGCTATGACTGGCAAATTGAGAATAATGACAATTATTGCTGGTGTAAATAGCCCATACATCCTTGGAAAAGTAGATCATTCAAAACTAAGCCAAGCAAGTGTAAGGATGGGTCAGGAGTTAGGAATAGAATTCATCAGATAATATTCAAAGGGCACACATTTGTTCTTTTAACCCCCCCTATAGCAAGGTGCCCTTTTGTAGCTAATGCCATTGCATTAGCTTTTTCTTTTTTTTAAAAGATAAATTATTTTTTCTTGATTTTAGAAAATAAGAGTTTTAATTTGTCTCCTAAGGGGTATATTGACTTATCAGTTCTTCTGTTTCCATATGATTCGAAGAAAGTAATCATTTCTAAACTTGTACGTTTTGAAACCGGGTTTTCAGTTGGAAATCCGATAGCAATAACAGATTCAGGTTCTATTCCTTCTGTGATTTTTAATGCTCTTTTCAAAGCCATTTTTGAAAATCCTGAAACGAAACAGGTTCCTAATTTTAAAGAATGAGCTCTTAACATTAGATTTTGAGCTGCCAATGCACAGTTTTGAATAGAATAAGTATTAGTATATTTTTCATAATAAGTTCTTAAGTGTTCCCTGTCTGAGCAAATAACAATTAACACAGGAGCTTCACTCATCCATGTTTGATCTAAACAAGCTTCTGCAATTTCCTGTTTTATTTTTTGGTTTTTTACAATTATAAAGCGCCAATTTTGTAAATTTCCTGAAGATGGAGCTTGATGTGCAGCATCTATTAATTCTAAAACTGTTTTTAAAGGAACGTCTTTATTCAAATATTTCTTTATACTCCTTCTTTCCTTAATTGCTTTTAATACTTCCATCCCAAACCTTTAAATTGATGAACGTATTTAAATCTTTTTATGGACTATAGAGAAGTTGTCAGTGTTTATGAAGAATTGGATAAGACAACTAAAAGACTTGAAAAGACAAGAATTCTAAGTGATTTTCTGAAAAAGGTTCCGAAAAATGATCTGCAGGAGATTATTTATTTAATGGAAGGAAGAATTTTTCCTCAAAAGGATGAAAGAAAAATCGGGTTTAGTTTTAGATATATGATTAAAGCTATTAGTGTTTCAAGCGGAGAAAGCTTTGAGAAAATTGAGAAATTGTTTAATAAAAAAGGAGATTTGGGATTAGTTGCTGAAGAGGTTATGAAGAATAAAAAACAAAAAACTTTGCATAGTAAAAAACTAATTGTCAAAGATGTTGTTGATAATATTAGAAAATTAGCTACATTAGAGGGAAAAGGAACTGTAGATAAAAAAGTTGGATTAGTAACAGAATTATTAGGGAATGGAGATAATTTAGAAGATAAATATGTTGTTAAAACAGTTTTAGAGAATTTAAGAGTTGGAGTTAGCGAGGGCATTGTAAGAGATGCTATTGCTTCTGCTTTTAATGTTAGTAGCGATGAGGTTGAAAAAGCAGGAGATTATACAGCGGATTATGGAGAAGTTGCAGTTTTAGCTAAAGATAAAAAATTGAAAAAAGTTGGCTTAAAACCAGGTAGACCTTTTAAATTAATGCTGGCTTTGCCGGCTGAGAATCCTGAAGCTATTTTTAAAGATTTAGGAAAACTGGTGCAATTTGAATATAAGTTAGATGGGTTCAGGATGACTATTCATTTTGATGGGAAAAATTATAATTTATTTACTAGGAGATTAGAGAATGTTACAATGCAATTTCCTGATGTTATTAGTATTGTTAAGAAACATGTAAAAGGCAAAAGTTATATTATAGACTGCGAGGCTGTTGGGTATGATGTCAAAAGCAAAAAATATCTGCCTTTTCAAAATATCTCTCAAAGGATTAAAAGAAAATATCATATTGAAGAGATGGCTAAAAAATTTCCTGTTGAATTAAATGTTTTTGATGTTATTTATCATAATGGAAAGAATTTAATGGAAAAATCTTTGAGAGAAAGAAGAGAAATATTAGAGGGAATGATAAAAGAAGAAAAGAGAGAAATTGTTTTAACTAAAAAACTAATTACTGATGATGGGAAAGAGGTTCAAAAATTCTTTAATAATGCTTTGGAAAATAGTATGGAAGGTTTAATGGCAAAAAATTATGAAGGCCCTTATACTCCGGGGAGATATGTAAAAGGGTGGATGAAATTAAAAAATGTTTTAGAACCTTTAGATGTTGCTATTGTGAAAGCATATTGGGGGGAAGGGAAGAGGGCTAACATGTTAACTAGCTATGGAGTTGCGATTAGTAAAGATGGGGACTTAAAAGAAATTGGAAAAGTTTCTACGGGCATAAAAGAAAAAGATGCTCCTTTAACTTATTGGAAAATGACTCAATTATTAAAACCTCTAATTTTGAAAACTAAAGGAAAAGAAGTTGAAGTTAAGCCAAAAATTGTTATTGAAATTGCCTATGAGGAGATTCAGAAAAGCCCCACTTCCAGTTCAGGATGGTCTACAAGATTTCCAAGATGTTTGAGGTTAAGAGAAGATAAAAGCGTTAAAGAAATCAGCACTATTGAGGATGTTAAAAGAATTCACGACTTACAGAAGAAGAAATAGTTTCGTTTTACGTTAGTAATAAAAAGATTTATATACAAAAACGTTTTATTAAACATAGAAGTTACTAAAATAGAGTGGTGTTATTAAAAAAGGAGGCTCAAATATGATTGTTAAGGAAGAATTTTTGAATAATTTAAGACAATTATTCGCATTAAATTTGTATGAAGTAAGAGTTTGGACGGCTTTGTTATCAAGAGGTGTATCTACAGCTGGAGAATTATCTGATATTGGAAATGTTCCAAGGTCAAGAGCTTATGATGTTTTAGAAAGTTTAGAGAAAAAAGGTTTTGTTATTATGAAATTAGGAAAGCCTATAAAATACATTGCTGTTGAGCCTAATGAAGTTGTTGAGAGAGCCAAAAAATTATTAGTTGATATAGCCCATGATAAAGTTAAGAAATTAGGTGAATTAAAAGGAACAGATGTTTTGAATGAATTAAATACTTTACATAAACAAGGAATTCAATTTGTTGAACCAACTGATTTGAGCGGGGCTTTTAAGGGAAGACATAATATTTATACCCATTTAGAAACTATGATTAAGAATGCTGAGAAAAATGTAGTTATGGTTACTAGTGCTAAAGGTCTAATGAGAAAATATGAAGTTTTGAAACCTGTTTTCGAGAAATTAAAGAAAAAGGGTGTTGATATAAAAATAGCTGCTAACTTAGGCAAAGAAAATTTGAGTATGCTAAAGGATTTAGCTAAAGTTGCTGAAGTTAAAAATATGGAAAATATTAATGCTAGGTTTGCTATTGTTGATAACAAAGAATTAATGTTTATGGTAATGGATGATAATGATGTTCATCCTACTTATGACGTTGGAGTCTGGGTCAACACGCCATATTTTGCACAGGCTTTGAGTAATATGTTTAATTTAATATGGGATGGAACAAAGAAATAACTTTTTAAATCCCAATTTCTTCTTTATTTTTATGTATGATATTATTAGAGGACATAGTTAAGAATTCTTCTTAGTTTGAACTTTAAAATGAAAAAAATTGAACATGTAAAAGTCGAAAATGGAATGAAGGTTAATGAGTTAATTAGAAGAATGGGAAATTGCGGCATGAATGCTAAGAAATTAAGCTTAGTGGTAGATGTTTGTGAAAGCATGATAAATGATAAAGATTGTGTTGTTTTTATGGGACAATCTGGAGCTATGGTTCCGGCGGGAATGAAAAATTTATTCGTTGAGTTAATTAAAAATAAATGGATAGATGTTTTTGTTACTACAGGGGCAACGTTAACTCATGATTTGGTTGAAGCTTTGGGGAACAATCATTATCAAGGAGATGAATATGCGGATGATGCTGAATTGAATAAAAAAGGTTTTGATAGAATGTATGATGTTTTAATGAGTAATGAAGTTTACCCTATTATTGAAGATTTTTTAGACAAACATATGGAAGAGATAAAAAAAGTTGAGACCGTTCAGGAATTATTGAGATTAATTGGAAGTAAATTAGATGAAGATAGTATCTTAGGTGCTGCCTATAAAAATAATGTTAAGATTTACTGTCCTGCATTTATTGACTCCGGGTTTGGAATGATTTTATCTTTTAAAGGAATAAATATTAATCAGTTTAAAGATTTGGAAGAATTTTTGAAACCTATATGGGATATGAAAAAAAAAGGTTTTATTTATATTAATGGGGGGGTTCCAAAAAATTATATTCAGCAGAGTCTGCAATTTAGTAAAAATGGCGGAGCGGACTATGGAGTTCAGATAACTATGGATAGAGTTGAGACTGGGAATAGTAGCGGAGCTGAATTGAAAGAGGGAATTAGCTGGGGAAAATTGAAAGTGAAGGCTAAGTATGTTGATTTAAGAGCGGATACGACGATTGTTTTACCAATTATAATCGCTTGTTTAAAAGAAAGAATAAAAAAATAATTATTCCTCTTCAGAGAAGAAATTAGAAAGCTTTGAATTTGCTTTTATTGTTTTAAAACTTATTTTCGGTTGATCCATTTTAGAAATTAATAAAACGATTTTATATATAAATAATGTTGAACTACAGAACCGAAATTGCACTTGGAGATTGTAGTGTTTTTTGAGTTAAAAGAATAAGTAACTACTACTTAGGGTTTTTTAGAAATTATTTTAAACTATGGAAAGTCCTTAAAAACTATGAAATGCGACCTTTGCAAACAGGAAATTGAAGAAACTTTCTTACACAAAATAAAAGGGAGTTATGTTAAGGCTGATGGCAAGAAGAAGGTTGTTTGCAGTGAATGCCAGAGAAAATATAAGGATGAAGTAAAAGCAAAATTTTAGTTCTTAGTAACTTTTAAAAAGCTTTGATATTTGATATTTTTCTATGTGGGAGTGCCAGAGGCTGGAAAATGGGCAGGACTTAAGATCCTGTGACTTAGTGTCTACGCAGGTTCAAATCCTGTCTCCCACAAACTTTTAAATAACCGTATTCTTACAAAATTTTATTGCTCCAGTAGCTCAGTCTTGGAAGAGTGTTACCTTGGTATTGAAAACAAAAAGGTAAAGGTCCTGGGTTCGATTCCCAGCTGGGGCTTTTAAAATGGAATTAAAACCTTTAACAAAAGAAGAATTATTAGCTCAGAAAGAGTGCTGTGGAAATCGTTGTTTAAACTGCCCTTATATTCCTAAGCATACTAAAGGTTCTAAGTTTTTTTCCTAACATTTAAATATAAAGATGTTATTTAATTTAGTTATGAATAAAAGAGGTCAAGTATATATTTTAGCTGCAATAGTATTGAGTATTGCTATTTTTAGTGTAATGAAGGTTACTAATAATTTTATTGCTCCTGCTGAAGATAATTTTGATTTCTTTGTTGAGAATTTTGATGGAGAGAGAAGTTATGTAATGAACTTGGGTTATCTAGAAGACAGAGATGGAAGCTATTATTTGAAAGGAACTGAATTTGAAGAAGGGCTATTGGAGATATTTCAGGATTTTGGGTTAAATGTTGGTGTTGTATTAGTTGAGTATAATGGTGGATGGACAGTTACAAATTATTTAGGGGAGATAGTAACTACTGAATGCGAAGGCTGTAATAGTTTTAGTATTCCAAGTGCTGATGAAAATGCAGCTGATGTTTCATTTTCTTTAGAACAGGGAGGTAAAAAATTTAGAGCTGGAGAAGGAACCGATTTAGGAAGTTTAAGCGTGGATAATAAATATTTTTCTTATAATATTGAGGATAAAGAACAAATAACTTTGAATATTAATAATAATGATTATATCTTTAAAAGACCTCGTAGCGGGCAAGCGAAAGTTGAAAGTTTATTATTTAGAAATATCGGCAAAGATTATGTTAAGGTGGTGAAGATATGAAAAAATCATCCTCAAAAAATTTCATTTTTTATAAAAAAGGGGATTCTTCTATGGTGGCTGCTGTCTTATTGATTATGGCGGCTATTACTGCGGGGGTTATGGTGACTAGCTTCAGCCAGAAGTCTACTCAAAAAGTAAGTGATAAAATTATTGAGCTTGGAACTAGTGTAGAATGCAATGATATCCGGCTTAGTATTTCTATAAAGGATGGAAATATTATGGTTAAGAATAGAGGGACTTTAGGCGTTGACCAGATTGTTATGAGAAAATATACAGGAAGTGATGTTGATGTTGATCCCCCAATTGATGAATTTGAAGGTGCTGGTAAATTATTACCTGGAATTGAGTTTAATGCAGGCAGCACTGGCGGAGCTAATAGAATTGAGGCTAAACCAGTGTTTGTTAATAGTGAGGGAGACTTGATTGGCTGCAATACTATCGGGTATGATCTTCCAAATGAATAAAAAAGATAAAAAAGGAGATGTGAATATTGTAGCAGTTATAATGGCTGTTGTTTTTACTGTCGCCATTGCAAGCCTGATTTTTACTTGGGTTAAACATACTGCTACTGAAGGCACTGAAAAAAGTGCTGATAAGGTTTCTGCTCAGGATGTCTGCAATGATAAAGTGGGGATTAGGATAAACAATGTTGTTGATAAGGGAAATAATTTGGATGTTAGTTTGGAAAATATAAAAGGATATCCTATAACGGATTTTATTGTTAGAATGGAGTTAAATGAGGAAGCTGATGTAAGGAAAGTAAAACAAATAGTCGGGAGTTATGAAAGCATTATTTTAAATATTCAAAAGCCAGATTTTAATCCGAAAGTAATAAAAGTAATACCAAGAATTACTATTTCAAGACCTGATATTCAGAGTGTAGATGAAGGGTGGTGGATTTGCTCTGAGCAATTAGCAAAATATGATATATATTAAAAAAAAAGGGATGAGTACATTAATTTCAACTGTTTTATTAGTTAGTTTTGCTGTAATATTAGGGATAGTTATTATTGGATGGGGAAATAGATTAATCCAAAGCAATATAGACAAAGGAGAGGAAAGAATAGGCACGGATTTGGAATGTTTAAATGTTAATGTTAAAATAACTCCCACTTCTGATTTGGATGATTTTAAAGTTTTTGTTCAAAATAATAATATGAAAGAACAGGAAATTAAAGGATTTATTTCAAGATTTGGAATAGGCAATAAGATTTATGTTGACTATAAGAATGAGGGTACAATAATAGAGTCTTTTGGAGTTGCGGTTTTAGAATATGATACTGCTGAGGATAGGAATGGTGTTCCTGTAGGCGGTTATGATAATCCTAGCGAGTTGGAAACTATAGAGGTTATTCCAAGAGTTGTTTTAGACAATGAGGGGGTGGTTGATTGTGAAAAGAAATCCGCTAAATTTATACTCTAAAAAAGGAGATATTTGGATTAGTGCTGCTTTATACACTGCATTAGGCTTGATATTAATTACAGTTATACTAAGTGTGGGAATGCCTTTTGTTAATAAGATTAAGGACAGGAATACTGTTTTGCAGACTAAAAATATTTTAATTGAGATGGATAAATTAATCAGAGAAGTTGAATTAGAAGGTGTTGGAAGCAGAAGGCCTTTTTTTGTTGAAATTCAGGAAGGAGATTTTAAGATAGAGGAAGAAGGGGCAAAAGAGAGAATTATATGGACCGTTATCTCTGATGAAAAATTAGGTATTGAATCTGGTGAAAATGTCGGATTACAAGGACCATTAATTCAGGAAGGGAATCTGAACATTCAATCTACAAGAGTTGGACAGGGATATGAAATTAGTATATGGCTGGATTATAAGGATGATATTGATATAAGGAGTGATTTGAAGCAATTAAGCGGTCAATACAATCTTATTCTAGAACATAGGCAAAGTGAAGGACAGGATTATGTTGAGATAAAAGAAGGCTAAAATAGAAATCTTTAATAATTTTGGAACACCCCAATTCTCTTAAAGAGGTGATTTAACTGTTAGAAAATTTCAAACTGAATGAATTGTTTAAAAAGAAAGATAAAGATAAAGTTGAGAATGGACTACATTTTGTTATAGATTTGAAGTCTAGTGAAAAAGCAGTTAATTTTCCTGAAAGCGAAAATAAGAGCAAAATAGATTTTAGATATCCGTTAATTGTTCCTTATGCATATGCCCATATTACATGGGATGAAGTTCAAAATAGTTTAATTTACAAAGTAGAAGAGCCTGTTTTGGATTCTAAAGAGAAAGAGATATTATTGAAGTTAGAGCAAGGAATTAAAGAATTTATTAATATGAGTTTTATTAGCGTCAAACAAAAAGAAACATTAATTGAATTTTTAGAGAAAAACGTCCAAATTCTGTTAAATGAGATGAATATTAAGCTAGAAAGAAATTCCTATCTAAAATTGATGTATTATATTTATAGAGAAATTCCTATCTAAAATTGATGTATTATATTTATAGGGATTTTATTGGATTAAACAGGATTGAACCTTTAATGAATGATAGTTATATAGAAGATATTGAATGCAATGGCAGGAACAGTTCTTTGTATATTGTTCATAGAAGGTACGGCAATATTAAAACTAATATTACTTTTGATGATTTTGATGAGTTAAGTGATTTTGTTGAAAAATTAGCTCAGAAATCTGGAAGATACATTTCTTATTCTTCGCCTATTGTTGATGGAGTTTTGCCTGATGGTTCTAGGGTTAACGCTACTTTTACTGAGGATGTTAGTTCAAAAGGACCTACCTTCACAATCCGTAAGTTTACTAGAGAAGCTTGGAGTCCTGTG
>JAGVZL010000041.1:0-1388 GCA_018302505.1 Candidatus Woesearchaeota archaeon
GATCTCTGGTCTGCAGTGCCTTCAGACGTCAAGCGAGAGACCATCATTCATGAGTTGGCCCACTCTCTAACTCAGCAAAAGCTGAAAGGACTGGATATTTCTGAAGAATGGTTGGCTCTTTCTAAATGGAATAAAAAAGTATGAATATGATCCTCATTTGGATCCTCAACTTATCTGGACGGGAAAGAAAGAAGGACAATCTTTCGATGTTGATACCGTTTCTCTTCATGTCCACGAGAGAATAGACCCTTTAACAATTATTGAGGCTGTAAAGAAAAAAGAGGAAACTGCTCAGATGCAACTATTTCATTATTTTGAATCATCAGGAAGTAATTTGTCAATAAGAGAAGCAATCGAGTTCTATAAACACAGCCAAAATTGGTCTAATCGTTTGATTGCTGGAGACTCTTTAATAGTCATGAACTCTCTCATTGAAAAAGAAGGTATGTCTGGAAAAGTTCAAATGATTTACATTGATCCACCTTATGGAATTAAGTATGGTTCTAATTTCCAACCATTTGTGAATAAACGAGATGTTAAAGATGGAAAAGATGAAGATTTGACTCAAGAACCTGAAATGATTAAAGCGTTTAGAGATACTTGGGAATTGGGCATACATTCTTATTTATCTTATTTAAGGTATAGGTTAAAACTTGCTAAAGAACTTTTAACAGAAAGTGGAAGTTGCTTTGTACAAATTTCTGACGAAAATGTTCACCATGTTAGAGAATTAATGGACGAAGCTTTTGGTCCAGAGAATTTTGTTAATCAGATAGGATTTAGAACGACTATGACTAAACCAACTAAGTTACTAAATAATGTTTTTGATTATATTATTTGGTATTCCAAGGATAAAAAACAGATAAAATATCATGATCTATATATAGAACGAATTGATAAAGAAGGATTTAAAATTCAAGATTTAGTGGCTGCTGTTCCGCAAACAAGGTATGAGTTTGAATATAAGGGTAAAAAATATAATCCCCTTAAGGGATGGAGAATTACTAAGGATGGAATGGAGCGATTGGCAAAGGCGGGAAGATTGCATGCAACAGATAATCTGTTAGGTTTCAAACGACCATATACTGATTTTCCTTATTTGCAGTTAGATAATATGTGGTCAAAGCAAATGGCTGAATCTAACAAATCTTATGTGGTGCAAACAAATAATGAAGTTATTCAAAAATGTCTCCTGATGACGACTGATCCTGGAGATTTAGTCCTAGATCCAACTTGTGGAAGTGGAACAACGGCTTATGTTGCAGAGCAATGGGGGAGAAGATGGATAACCTGCGATACTTCGAGAGTTGCAATTACTCTTGCTAAACAAAGAATAATGACTTCTTTATTTGATTATTATGAATTATCTCATCAAAGTGAAGGAGTTA
>JAGVZL010000041.1:1402-5557 GCA_018302505.1 Candidatus Woesearchaeota archaeon
ACAACAAGAAACTCTTTATGATCAACCATCAGTAGATAAGAAAAGAAAAAGAGTTACAGGACCTTTCACTTTAGAAGCAGTTCCATCTCAAAGAGTTACAAGTTTTGAAGCTGTTGAGAAGACAGCTCAAGAACCAGATATAACAATTGCTCGTTCTGGAGAAACAATAAAGCAAAATGACTGGATAGACGAAATGTTGGCAACAGGAATAAGAGGAAAAGGCAGGCAAAAGATAGAATTTACTAGGATAGAAACTTTAGGCGGAACAAGATTTGTTCAAGCTGAGGCAGAAACGAAAGATGGACAAAAGGCAGTAATCTCATTTGGTCCTCAATATGCTCCTTTAGAGCAAAGACAAATTGAATTAGCAATCGATGAAGCCCAGACATTAGTTCCAAAGCCAAAAATAGTTATTTTTGCTTCTTTTCAGTTTGATCCTGAAGCCGCAAAAGATATTGACGAATTAAAATGGCCAGGAGTAACTATTCTAAAAGTTCAAATGAATACTGATTTACTTACAAATGATTTAAAGAAAAAGAGATCAAGCAGTGAATCTTTCTGGTTAATGGGACAACCAGATGTAGAGGTCAAGAAACAAGGGGAAAAATATGTTGTTCAAGTAAATGGTTTTGATTATTATAACACAAAAACGGGAGAAATTGAATCAGGAGATTCTTCTAAAATTGCAATGTGGGAGTTAGATACGGATTATGACGGAAGAAGTTTATATCCCAGGCAAGTATTTTTTCCAATGGCAGGCAAAGACGAAGGATGGGATAGGCTTGCTAAAAATGTTAAAGCGGTTATTGATGAGGATTTAATCGAACAATACAAAGGAAATAAGTCCATTCCATTTAAATTAGGTAAAAATGGAAGAATTGCAGTTAAAATTATAGATGATAGGGGAATTGAATCCTTGAAAATTGTTGAGGTTAAAGAATGAAAACAACAGATCATTTAATCATAAATGGTCCTTATGAAAAACCAAAATTACATCTTAATTATAATAGGGAAATAAGAAAATTTGAACTGTTGGATGATCCTGGAATTTTTGTTGAATTAGATTTGGCAAATAGGATTAGGGAACGAGTTGAAAAATGGAAAGAAAATGGTTATTTAGGGATCACATCAATAACTAAAGATCTTTTGGAGCATTGGAAAAATCCAGATAGAGAACAAAAGTTTTTCTTCTGTCAAATTGAAGCTATTGAAACTTTAATCTGGTTGTTGGAAGCTCCAGAAAGTGAAAAACGAGGAATAGAAATTCCATTAGATGGTGGAGATATTCAAAGAATCTGTTCTAAAATGGCAACAGGAACGGGCAAAACCATCGTTATGGCTATGCTTATTGCTTTGCATATTATTAACAAAGCAACCTATCCAAAAGATCTAAAATTTTCAAAAAATGTTTTAATTGTTGCTCCAGGTTTAACTGTTAAAAGCAGACTTCAAGTTTTAATTCCTGATTCTCCAGGAAATTACTTTGAAGCTTTCGATATTATCCCCCAAGATTTATTCGATAAATTAAGACAAGGCAAAGTAAAAATAATAAATTGGCATATGCTTGACTGGGATACTCAAGACAGAATAAATAAAAAAATAGAGAAAGGTACTCTAAGAACAGTTGATAAAAGAAAGAAAATAGAAATAAGCGACGAAGCATACATAAAACAAGTTTTAGAAGAATTAGGAGATTGCAAAAATTTATTGGTAATCAATGATGAAGCTCATCACGCTTGGAGATTAAATCCTGAAGCAAAAGGGAAATATCAAAGAATAGGTGAAGAAAAAGATAGTGCTGAAGAAGCAACAATATGGATTAATGGATTGGACAGAATAGATAAATCGAGAGGAATTTTAAGATGTCATGATTTTTCTGCAACGCCCTTCTATCCATCTGGGAAAAAAGTAGGGGAAGATCAATTGTTTACATGGATTGTAAGTGATTTTGGTTTGAATGATGCAATTGAATCTGGATTAGTAAAAACTCCAAGAGTGGTTATTAGAGATGATGGAAAACTAGATAAAAAGATGAAATCCAAATTTTACCACATTTATAATGATCCAACTGTAAAAAACGATTTGAATAGGAGTGTTGAAGCAGAAGTCCCGCTTCCTGACTTAGTTGTTCTAGCGTATTATCATTTAGGAAAAGATTGGTTAGAAACCCTTAAACTTTGGAGAAGTTCAAAACCTCCAGCAGAAGTTCCTCCAGTAATGATAACTGTATGCAACAGAACAGAAACTGCAGCAAGAGTTGAAAACGCTTTTCTTAAGGGAAAAATTAAGATCGATGAGTTGAAGGATACTGAAAAGACTTTAAGAATTGACTCCAAAATTCTATCCGAAGCAGAAAATAAAGAAACTGAAGAAAAAATTGAAAAATCTAATGGTCTTTCAAAGCTGGAACAGGCAGAATTGTTAAGACAAAAGGTAGATACGGTCGGGAAAAAAGGAAAACCAGGAGAGCAAATTCAAAATATCATTTCTGTTGGGATGTTATCAGAGGGATGGGACGCTAAAACTGTAACTCACATAATGGGATTAAGGGCATTTTCAAGTCAATTGTTATGTGAACAGGTTGTTGGAAGAGGGCTAAGACGAGTTTCATATGATGTTGATGAGGAAACGGGATTATTCAAACCCGAGTATGTAAACATTTTCGGGGTACCATTTACATTCTTACCTCATGAAGGCGGGGAAGATACTCCTCCAGAACCTCCAAAACCAAGAACTAGGATATTTGTGGATGATACAAAAAAAGAACATGAAATTAAATGGCCAAATATAATTAGAATTAATCATGTTTATTCTTCGAAGTTAGAGTTAGACATGAAAGAAGTGAAAAGAATAGAATTGAGACCAGAAGATACACCCCTCAGGTCAGAACTTGCACCATTTTTAGAAGGTAAACCTGATAGCACAAAATTAAGCGAAATTAATCTTAGTGATGAGAAAGTAGAAGATATGTTAAAAGTTCTCAGAAAACAAAGATTAATCTTTGAAATTGCAAGAGATATTTTTGATCAGGTAAAACCCACATGGCATGGAAAAAGGGAATTTTTACTTATTCAAATAACTAAAATAGTTGAAGATTTTATAGAGTCCAATAAATTGGTGATTAAGGGAAAAACATACAATGAGGATTTAAAGAAAAGATTACTAATTCTTCTTAATATGAATAAAATAGTCCAGCATCTTTTTAATGCGATAAGATTCAAGAATACTCAAGAACTTGTTCTTATATTCGACAAAGAAAATCCAATAAAATCTACTTCAAAGATGATGACATGGTATACTAGTAAACCTTGTGAATTAAACAAAAGATCGCATATAAGCCATACTATTTTTGACAGCAGTTGGGAAGCAACCGAATCTTTTGAATTAGATAGAAATGAGAATGTAGAGTCCTGGGCTAAAAATGATCATCTCAATTTCTTTGTAAACTATGTCTTTGGAGGAGTTATCCATAAATATTATCCTGACTTTTTAATAAAACTAAAAAACGGGAAGATGTTTGTTTTAGAAGTTAAGGGAAGAGATGATCAGAAGAATAAAACAAAAAGAGAATATTTCAAAGAATGGATAGACGCAGTTAATACTGATGGCAGATTTGGGAAGTGGGAATTTGATGTTTCGTTTAGAACTGCAGATGTTAAAGATATTCTTAAAAAACACTCAATATAAGAGACAAATTAAAAAATAATTATTTTATTATCTCCCGCATTCGACTTAAGAATCATTCCCGTTATTGCGACCTAGAGCCAGACACAAAGAATAAACAATTTTAAACCTTGGTATATTAATAACTATATGACGCCTTTCAAACTATCACCATCGAGCCTCAACTTAATGAAAGAATGCCCGCGCTGCTTCTGGCTAACACAACACAAAGTCTGGACCAGACCACAAGGTATATTTCCTTCTCTGCCTTCTGGAATGGACAAGATATTGAAAGAGCATTTTAACAAATTTATGGACAGAGGAAAATTACCCCCAGAGTTATGCGAAAATGGGCATACTAAAGATATGAGTTTATTCAATGATCACGCTTTACTTGCTATCTGGAGAAGTAACTTTAAGGGAATTAAGTATGAAGATAAAGACGGAAATATTCTTCGCGGAGCAGTAGATAATATATTAGTGAAAGGAAAA
>JAGVZL010000042.1 GCA_018302505.1 Candidatus Woesearchaeota archaeon
AATATTTTTCATTTCCTTTGACCACATAGTTGTTAATTGTGCAGGGCATATAATAAGAATGTTCTTTCTTTCATAATAACCTATTTTCTCTATTATTTTCTTAGCAATCCATGTTTTTCCCAGACCTACAGAATCAGCAACAATACATCCGCCATATTTGTTTAATCTTGTAGAAATTCTTGCAATAGCATCCTCTTGAAATTGTGCCAAATCGACTTTGGTCTCTGGCAATCCTTTTGGCTTCTCCTCTTTTGCTTCTTCTTTAACATCCTCTTTCTGTAGCTCATAAAGGGTTTTGATATAAACATCATAAGGAGTATATTCCTGGCTTCCAAATCTTGAACTTTCCAGAATTTTAATTAATTCCTCTTTAAAATCTATTGATTCTCCCCAAAACTTTTCAAACCATTCTTTTCTTGTGTAGTCTGCTTGAGATCGATGGCTCCATGTATTTAATTCACCTTCTCGTGTAAGCCCTGCTGCAGTAAAGTTTGAAGAGCCAATTACTATCCTATCATCAAAAATATACGCTTTTCCATGCAAAAATTTCTCAAACAATTTTATTTCAACATTTTTCTTCTTTAGAAATTCAATAAACAATTTAACAGTTTGAGTTGAGTCTTTTGATAACTCAAATCCTTCTATCTCCTTTTTAATCTCCTCCATTAGAACCTCTCCGAGTGTTCTTTCATTATTTATCTCTGGAGATTTGCCAAGAAGAAGCCTAAATCTACTAACTCCTTTAAGATTATCTTTAATCATTGCAAAAGCCTGGACATTAAAGAAAGCTGTAGCAACATCTAAATTCGTCTTAGGATTTTCCTTTAAAATTTGGTTAAGGAAGGTTATAAGTTTGTTACCTTCGCTATTGTCTATTATTTCTTTTTGTAAGGGCATGTTATTTTTCCTCCCTCAAAATGTAATATGCTCCTCTGAAAGCTCCTATCTTTTTGATGTATCCAAACTCTATCATCTCATTTATTTCGTTTACAGCAGTAGCGTGGGAAACTTTATTTATTTCACCATACGTCTGAGATTTTATAGTTTTATTCTTTTTAAGGTATTCTAATGCTTTTTTCTGTTTTTCATTCAAATCCTTAACCTCATTAATTGGTTTTCTTTTTCCCTTCTTGTTATACAAAATTATTCTAAAGAAACTCTCAGTAAATTTAAATTCAGGGTCACTAAGGCCTCTTTGCCTCATCTGGTTTTTCATCCTCGGAATGCCTGTGCCTAATCCTTCTACATATCCTAAATCTCTCAAAAAGCGGTATATCACCGGGTTTCTTTGAACCGAGATAGTTCCAAATAGTTCCTTAGGTAATCCTTGAGGTAAAGAACCAGGATTGGTTATTTCAATCCTATCCTCAAAGAGATAGATTTGTACGGCATCTTTGCTAAAATAATCTCTATGAGCAATAGCATTAACTATTGCCTCTCTTATAACTCCAAAAGGATATTCATATTCTTCTTCTCTTCGTGCAGAATCGGTTATCTTTATCTTTTTATTGATGTTATTCTTAACAAAAGAAAGCGATTCTTCAATAGCTTCTAT
Organism: Candidatus Woesearchaeota archaeon; assembly: GCA_018302505.1. Classification (GTDB taxonomy): domain Archaea; phylum Nanobdellota; class Nanobdellia; order SCGC-AAA011-G17; family ARS1403; genus JAGVZL01. Next base: position 1,556 of record JAGVZL010000042.1, read on the forward strand.
TATTCCTTTTTGGATTAATTTATGTGATATTATCTCTACGGGTTCTATTCCAGAAAATTGTACCAGTTTTATTTCTGCTTGAGGGAAAAATCTTATGGGATTTTTTGCAAATAAGAGTACAGCAGAGTTTTTTATCTTCAAATTCCCATTTTTTGAAGCAAGCCTATTACTCAACAGAAAACTTTCAGTATCGTGGTTTTCAAAGTAATCCTCTTGTTTTCTACTTTTTAGATAATTCCTTATCTTTTCATCATCTAAATCTTCAATCTTGGCAGAATTGTCCCATGATTCGTCAAATGACAATATCTGACGATTCCTAAGAAACTCTAAATGTGTCTGACCTTCCAATCTCTTTGTTGTACTGCCTACTCTTACATAGATTGCTCCTTGAAAGGTATAATATACACTGTCAGAAGCTTTTTGAACTATGGTTATAGCTACTGCCTTTCCATCTATTTTATGGATTTCTATAGAAATTGTAGGAACTGGAGAAACACATTGATTTGCAGAAGACATCTGCTGTTGTAATTTATCCGCATTTTCTTTAATACCTTTAATGCCCCCGTTATCCTCTATGCCTATTAGGAGTATTCCTCCAAAGGTATTTGCTAATCCACATAGAGTCTTACTTACCTCTTGATTACTATGAAAAGACTCTTTAAACTCAACTTCTTGGTTTTCTCCTTTTGATATTATTTCCCTTAGCTGATTTACATCCATTCTATTTTTTAGCAGTATTAGAAGTATTTAAAAGTATCCATAAGTAAAATCGTAAGCCCGACTGCAGATTACACAATTAGAACTAATTAGAAGTAAATTAGTAGTAATTAGAAGTAAAAATTGTAAAGTTTTTTAGCAGCACTTAAAACTATTTAAATGCATTAAACATTAGATTATAATAATGAATCATCAAGAAAGAAGAATGCTATATTCGATAGTAGGGTTTTTTGGAGGTTTGATATTTATAAACACAATTTTGCCAAACCTTTATGAATACAAACTTTTATTTTCAATAATTGGAGGATTACTTGCAGGATATGCAGGGTATAAATTAGCAAATTAAGATGGATTATAATGATATTTCAATAATTTTAGGATTACTTTTTGTGGTTATTCTTATAATCTTTAGATGGGTTCAGCTCAAAAAAGAAATTTGGGATAAAGCTAATTTGTTAACCTCTTTAGGGTATTGCGTTTTATCATTTTTGTCAGCAATCTTAATAAGCAATATGGGAAGATTGGCTTATCTTACCTATAATAATCAGATAACTGAAGAAATACTTAAACAAAATAAGCCATATGTATTTTTAGCATGGTTTTTGCTAATCCTCGCGGGAATAGTGACTTATATTTCTCTTCTTAAGGAAAATAAGAAAAAATAAGTAGATAACAAATAGTCACTCATTCAAGCTTCTTGCCTTCTCTATTCTTTGTCTAACTAACTCGCATATACTCCAATAAACTTCTTTTCTTTCTTCTTTAGTTAATCCAAGTTCGTCAAAAATAATCTTATCAAGTTCTGCCCTATCTGAGGTTAATGCCCAGTTCCTCAAAAACAGAAGATATATCCCGCGAAGAAATTTTATTAAATATTTTTATTTGAGCATCTTTAATCAATAAAGGGTTGAATACAATCAATTTTCTCATTTCTGGACCATAGGTTGTTAAAACGCCACCTCCCATGTTTTTTCTACCTTGTAATTCGGTAAATAGCCAAGATACTGATGAGTTTAACACAAGCCCAAATTTTTCTATATCTTTCTTATCCTTTAAAACAAGATAATAGAATGTATGGTCTGTCAGATAATTTTTTGGATTGATTGGATAGTTAAAGACCTCATTAAAAAATTGTCTAAATAAAACATCTGCTTGAGGTAGCTTAGGTAATTCATACCAGAATTTTCTATTTTTTACAGTTTCTAAATTTTGATAACCTTTTATTTTCTTTCCTTTTTCGCCACCACTTTTTATTTCTATGTTCTGCTGTTCTCCCCAAAGAATGTATTTCAAAGCATTCGTTCCTTTCAATTCAGACTTTGGTTTATCACACAAGAACACTTTAAAATTCAGTTTTTTTGAGTCAATTATTAGAGTATCGCATTCTTTTGGAGTTTTAATTAATGGTTTCAAGAACTCGTTTTCTATCTTCCATTTTTCTTGAGATGCTTTATCAAGATAAAAAAATTCATTTGCGCCAGTAGTAAATCCCCTTGTAAGCCCTCCAATTCCTCCGAGAAGCGCAGGATAACCAAACCCTGCAAGAAATTCACTCACCATAAATTGTTAAGGCATCTTGCATTTTTAAGGGTTTTGGTTTAAATAGTATCTCCGCACGGGCGTTAAAACTATAAAGTTAATCCACAAGGTTTAAATACTTAACCTATCTATTAGATAGGTATGAAAAGAGTAAAGATTATAGAAAAATCTACACTTATTCTTAAAGGAATAAAATGTTTTCTTAAGAGAGAAGTTAAACCCTTTGGCACAAGTGCAAGGATTGACTTTCCAAAGGAATTCATCGGCAAGAAAGTATATGTTATTGTAACAAATGGATGAAAATAAAATAAGTTTCAGTTTAGGAATACTAAAACATTTTATTAATGATTCATTAGGATTAGATTATGAATCTAATAAGATTACTGGATTTGAATTATTAGATTCTCTTGTTAGTGCTTCTGCATATAACACTTATATTGAAACAATTGGTGATAAAGCAGATACGCTTTATCGTCGTATAAAAGAGTCTCCAATAAGCATGACTACTCATGCTTATCTAAATTATATAAGAAGATTATCTGCAAAATTAAAATTAAATGAAAAAGAAGTTATTCTTGCTTTTGATCACACTGAAGAAGATTTTTATGGTGATGTTCAAGGGTTTGATATTCATGGATGGACTGGAAAGGATGCAATAACTGGACACTTTAAGTTTTTGACTTGCAGTATAATCTCCGACGATATTCCAGAAAAAATACCTTTAATTTCTATTCCGATTAGATTGGGACATTACAAAAGCAGTGTAATCCTACACTGCTTATCTTTGATAAAAGATTATATCGGAAAAATAAATTTAATCTTATTTGACAGAGGATTCTTTGATAAAGATTTAATGTATGAATTAACAAAATTAAATTATCCTTACCTTATCTTTGTTCCGAAGCATAAAGATAAAAAAGAAATTCTTTACCCTATGAAAATAGAAGAACAAGTTGCAATTTATAATGATTTTAAAGTAAATAAAAATCAGAGTAAATATGCTGGAGAAAATATTCTGATTTTTCTAAAACAGATTTATGATTCGAGAAGTGAAAAAAATTATGATTGGGTTTTTGCAACAAATGTCGAGGAAGTTTTGTTAAATGATATCATAATTACTTATAAAAAAAGATGGAGAATTGAAACTCAATTTAGAGTGCAGGATGAAGCAAAAATAAAATGCAAATCAAAAGAAATGAAAATAAGATACTTCTTTTTCTTGTTTGAACAAATGCTTCAAACAATTTGGATTTGTTTTTATAAAGATGAAATAAGTTTTAAGGAATTTTTAATTGAAATGAATAAAATTTCAAAAAGATATACGAACACCCAAGAATAAAGAGTTTTCATATGGAGATAACGTTCTGTAGGGAAATGCATGCCTCTTTATTTGAAGGGTTTTATTTAGAAAGAGATGTCTTATTTATTGATTTAATCGGAGATACTATAGTAGGAAACGAAGGAAGAAGAAAAGCAAACGAAAGAAGGAAAAAGGGGAGGGAAGAAATAAAAGAAGGAAGAAGGCTTGAACTAAAAACAATTACATTTCAATTTGATTCAGACCAAAATTTAGAAATGGCAATTAATGAGACAAGAAAATTTTTTAAAACAGGAATATATGATGGGCAAAGATGGCATTACCATATAGCTACTTTAGATATTGCAAGAGCCGGATATAAAAATCCAAAGTGGCACGAGGTTAATACAAATGAATATTCAAGATATCCTCAAGATGAATCAAATCCACGCGCGAGTTCGAGGGATTTAAAAAAATATGGCAGAGAATATACATTGCCACACCCATTTAGGCATTGAATTAATGACTTAACAAAAATTAAGAAATATTGATTTGTTTCTGCTCGCAATTGCGCCCACTTTCTTTTTTGCAAATCTGTTGTCCGTTGGTACATTTGTTTTTTCTTTATTTAATCTGTATTAAAAATAAAGATGGAATTAAAAAGATGTAAAATAAGGTAAATTTATGGGTGTTTAAAAAGTAAATAATACTGCAACACATTAATATTTATAAATAATCTTGTTTTCAAGAAAGGCGATTAAAATGAAACTATACAACTTGGATAATGGTGAATGGAGAGAAGGGGGATTTAAGAGAGGAGATAGCTGGAGGGTTGATGTTGCTTATCAATGTGAAATTTGCCATGTAAAAACAAATAGAGCAGTTATGGGAGGACCTCAAATGATGACAGGTCCAAGAATTTTGTGCCATGGAGATGAATATCAGGAGCATGATA
>JAGVZL010000031.1 GCA_018302505.1 Candidatus Woesearchaeota archaeon
GATTTATAGTTATGGGGAAGAAACCATTGTAGTTCCAGTTAATGCTACTTCTCATAAAAATCCTGCCTGGGAATTAGCAGCTAAAGAAATTGAAAATCATTTCAGAAAATATGGAGATGTGAGAGTTGAAATTGTTTCAGATAATAAAGCTAAGGTTTTTGTCCCTAGTAAATTTGTTGCTATTGTTATTGGGAAACAAGGAAAGAATATTGAAGAAGTTGAGAATAAATTAGGAATTCATATTGATGTTGAAGAATTAAAAGAATTAAGAAAGGAAAAGAAAGAAGTTGATTTTGAGATTTTAGAAAGAAAAAATAATATTATATTCTATGTTAAAAATGGAGTTGGAAGAAATGCTGACATCTTTATAGATAATGATTATCTGTTTAGTGCCACTATCGGCAAAAAAGGGGACATTAAAGTCCATGAAAAAAGTGAGTTGGGTAAAAATATTTTAAATGCCCTTGATAGCAAAAGAAGGATTAATGTTAGGATTTAGATAGTTTTTTAAATATTATTATCCCAATATATTTTGGGGTGTTATAAAATTTCGGAGGGAATAAAATGGATGGAAGTTTGAGTGATCACATAGCTACTATTCCAGACGGGGCAGAACTTTTTACGGCTGGTGCTAAATTAGGTGGTTTTTTAAATGATATGTTGAGATATCCACCAAATGTAACAGAGTTAAGGAGGTTATTTGGAGAGATGAGAGATTCTCCTTATAGACCTGTTTATGAATATGCATTACAAAAGTTAGATAGAATTCCTGAAGGAAATCCAGATTGGGCATATGGTGCTAACGCTGAATCTTCACATCGAACTCTTGGAAGCTTGATGGGAGAGTTTGGATTTGAAAGATTAGAATAATTATTTTCTTTTTTTATTTTTAAAAACTTTTAAAAGGTAAATATTTCTCTAGATTGTTATGCCTGGGTAGCTCAGCTTGGATAGAGCGAAGCACTCCTAATGCTTAGGCCGAGGGTTCAAATCCCTTCCCGGGCGGGTTTTTATTTAATAAACTCAACATTATCCATATTCTCAAATAATTTGTCTCCTGTTAAAAACTTAATACCCATTCTTTTGGCAATAACATAGCCTATACAATCAACATAACTAGGTCTTCCATCCTTCTTCCTAAATCTTTTCATCATCTTTAATCTGAACCAAACAGCTTCCTTAAAGACTTCATCTGGAATGGCAACACTACTTTCTAAATAATATTCAAAACCTTCTTCTGCTATTTCCTGCTTAAAATCAATGAGAAGAGAACTGTAATATTCCATAACATTCAGCATAGTTGTTACGACATTTGCTTTTTTATAAGGAGTATAATTTTCATTACCTTTTTCTATCTCAATTAAAGCATATGTATCAAAAAAATAAGTTTCTACCATCCTGAATCGATTTCTTTCATGATTTGTTCTGTTGATTTTTTCCAGCCTTTTAATTTGCCAAACCTTTTTTCTGAGGTAATTTCTTTTATAGGCATTAAAAACCTAATATTTTTTCCAGCTTTCAATTTCGCCATTTCAACAACATTGTTAGGGATAATGGTAGCTAGGGAATTTCCCCATTTCCTTATTTTTGTTTTAAATTCTATCATTGTAATAAAATGATACATAGTATCATTTAAAAGTTTTTCTATTTTCTTTTTTAGAATTATTATTGTGGGATGGTCATTTTATTCCACAATCTACAGAAAATGTTACAAAGCCTTAATTGTTTGGGTGGATTTTCCCTATTGATTAATGACAAGAATTATTTATATATTAGTTCAGCAAATAATATTAACTTTATAGGAATTATCCAAAAGAGGTAAAAATGAATAAAAATGAAAAGCAGCAAAGCATAAGGAGTGTTGTGACAACTATTGTTGATAGAAACAATAATTTTGTCCAAGAAAAACAATGTTTAGCCCTGAATTAAGGTCAAACTTGCTGATAGCTTTAGGGGAAGCATATAGGAAAAAGGGAAATTTACATGATGCTGCCAAGTCTTTTGCGTTAGCTGAAAATAAGGATAAATTAAACTCTGTTGGAGAGGACTATGAAAGGATACAACAAATAGGTAATAGTATTGAAATTTATAAATTATCAGGAAATAAAAATAAGCTAATTGAACTTGGAAAAAGATGTTTAAATGAAGGTAAGTTTAATGAAGCGGCTAAAGCGTTTATAGCTTCTTCTTATAATGAAGGCTTATTAAAAGTTGGGGAATTTTGCACAGACCATTATAAATTTGACCAAGCATTAGAGGTTTTATCTATATTGGCTGATAAAGGAAGATTATTGAGATTAGGAGATGTCTGCGTCGAAAATAAAAGTTATAGCCATGCATTAAAAGCTTATAATAATGCTGGAAGCAAAGAGAAGTTAAATTCAACAGGAGATTTGCTTTTAAGAGAAGAGAATATTTCTAAGGCTATGGAAGCATATACTTTAGCTGAGAATGAAGCAATGGTTGGCTTTATCAAATCTAACTTTATAGGTTAAATACCTATATATTTTTTCTTTTAGAGAAAATATTATAAACTAGTTAATATTTTTATTCTTTATGAAAAGAGGGATAGCTTTACTTTTATTTGCTGATGGCTGGTTTAATCTTGCTTTGGGAATGTTAGGACCTATTTACGCTTTATTTGTTGAGAACATTGGCGGAGATTTATTGGATGCTAGCATAGCATATTTCATATTCATGTTTACTACAGGCGTTGTTATGTATGGGTTATGGGAGGACAGACATGATCATAAAGAGAAATTTGTTATTGGAGGGTATTTTTTAACTTCTTTAGGGATATTATTGTATTATTTTGTAGAAAATACTAGAATGTTATTTATCACTCAGATTATATTGGGATTTTCAACTGCTTTATTAACTCCAGCTTTTGGTGCTATGTATACTAGTTTCTTAGATAAAAATAAGATAGCATCAGAATGGGGAACATGGGGTTCAATGTGGTACATCGTAACAGGTATTGCCGCTTTAATAGGAGGCTATATTGCGGATAGTGCAGGATTTAAGACATTATTTTTAGTTATGTTTTTCATATCTTTGTTGGCTTCATTTAGCTCTTTAAGATTATTAGAGAATAAAAACTTGAAAAGAAAATTTTAAATATATCTAAATAATGAATTAATTTGATGGCAGCGGATATTATAATTTTATTTTATATAATAGGGGTATTTATCGCAATTGCTTTTTGGGAGGCTTATATTGAAGGCAGCGGCGGTTGGGCTGCTAATCAGGTTGGATGGAATATAAAAATGAAAGTCGGTTTCTTGAAAAGACCGCTAGATGCTTATCATTTTTGGAGCTGGATTGTGATGATTCCCGCTTTCTTAATGCTGCCTTTTGTAATGTTTGGCTTTAATTTGCATTTATTTTGGCTGGTTGTTATTGGATTTTTATTGGGAACTGTAATAGAAGATTATTTATGGTTTGTAGTAAATCCTGCTTTTCCATATAGGGATTTTAATCCTAAGAAAGTTTGGTGGCATTATTGGATTGGATTTGGAAAATACAAAGTCCCAGAAATCTACATTGTTTATCCCGTAATTGCTATTCTAATTTGGATTTTTCTTTTATAATCTCATAGACTTGTTCAGCACCATTCCCTTTTACATCTGATTTATCTAAATTATCCTGTATTTCAGGAATTTTTTTAATAAAATAATTCAAAGTTGATTTGATTTCGTTTTCATCTATTGGATGTTTTAATACTTTGCTCATCCCTAATTTAGTCTTTTCTATTTCATAAGCATTTAGAATCTGCTCAATGTAGTTAGGAACTGGGAATACCAAGCAGGGTTTTTTTAAGACAACAGCTTCAGAGATTGTGTTATGGCCACCAAAAGTTATAATTGCTTTAGAGGAATTAATGTAATCTAAAAAATTTTCTTTGAATGGGAAAAAGTGAATGTTCTTCTCAGATTTTCCTAAGGTTTTATAGCTAAATATAATGAAATCATTTTCAAATTCGGGAAGGATTTTTAATAACCTTTCTAATATCTCCGAACCAAAATAAGAGCCACCTAAGGAAATTATTATTGGGTCTTTAAAATCTTTTAATAAATTATTTTTTTCAGGCAGTCCTCTTATTATTGGATTAACATAATAAATTTTATACTTAGATTTTTTTCCTGAAATTGACGGGACTATAATGGGAATATTTTTTTTGAAAGCTTTTTTGTAATAATGGTCTATGTAAAAATGCTGAAGTCTAAATTTATTTTTATTTTCTTTACAATATTCTTCATATGTTTCAGGATCAAAATTGAAAATTAGGAAATGCGGCTTTTTCTCTGCTACCGACAATGATGAAGGTTCAAAGTCGCCAATTATTATATCCGGATCAAAAATTTTACAAACTCTTCTTAATCTATATGAATTAAGGATATATTTAAACGGCAGTAATAAATTGCTAAGGATTGCCTGGAGAACGGAAAATTTGAATCTTCTTTCCGGGAATTTTGGACCGTATAATTCCAAAGTGTCATATTTAAATTCAAAATAATCATAAGAATTTGAAAATCCGGCCACTACAATATCATATTTGTGGTCTTTTAATTTATCTAAAATTGCAGCTTCCCGTATAGAATGCCCATAGCCTATTCCTGTTATGACTACTAATGCTTTTTTTTCCTGTTTTTTTTTCATCTTATTTTGTAAAATACCTCTGCGTATTTACAATTATGCTTTAAACCGTTTATTATTCCTTTTACATAGATTGGGATTAATTGAATATAAATGGATAACCATTGAGACTTATGCTCCTTCATTAACCTTATTTTTTCATTGAAATAATCAGATACGTCTTCTGTTAGGGTCGGCAGGTTTTCTTCAAAAATGTTCCAGACTTGAAAGGTATAAACTGGATAAGTTTTTTTTATTGAATCTACTACCTCTAAGACAGTTTTATTTACAGCTCTATGATCTGGGTGGGTGTCTTTATCTGAGACAGAGAATATTTTATTTGGCTTGTATTTTTGAATTAAATCTTTTAATTTATTTTTGGTTTTTTCATCAATTTTTTGAGATAATTTAGTATCCTCTAGGTTGAAATAAATTAATTCTTTTATTCCTATTTCCTTAGCTATTTTTGCTGTTTCCCTTTTTCTTTTCCCTACTATTACTGATTTCTTTAGATGTGGATGGGATTTTTCCCCGCTTGAGAAAATAATTTGGATAATATTATCCCCCCGGTCTATATATTTAAGGATAGACCCGCCTATAGAAATAATTGCGTCATCATCATGAGAGCATATGACTAAGATGTTTTTAGGCATGGTTAGAAAATAGTTTATCAATTATTTAAGGTTTTTGAAATGCGTCAGGAGGGATTCGAACCCTCGTCCTCGGCTTGGAAGGCTGAGATACTAACCACTATACGACCGACGCATAGGATAAACAAGAAATACTTAATTTATAAAAGTTTCTCAGACCCTGCATTGTAACTTTAACTGTTGGTAAAAGCATATTCTTCAGCATAGAAATATTTATATACTACCATACCCTATAAGTCTATATGGGTAAGAAAAAAGTACATGAAGTTGA
>JAGVZL010000033.1:0-1030 GCA_018302505.1 Candidatus Woesearchaeota archaeon
TTCGTAAACTGAGGCTACCTGAGCGGCATTTCGTGGTCTGCCGAACATCTGCACTACTAGGGTGGTCTCGTACCCCTCCATAACACCGTTGACCACAGCAAATCCTATTTCATCGTAGTTCGGGCTTAGCAAGTTCTCTTTATGAGAAGGGGATTTCATCCACGCTTCGACCACGTCTTTCGAATTGTTGAAATTTTTGGCCAAATTCTCTCCGGCATAAATATAATCGTAGTTTTGCCCGAGAATAAAATCCCACGGCTCCGTACCGTCGGGGGAAATATGAGCCCAGTATTGGTCTTTGAACATGTCGTCAGCCTTTTGATGGGCAGCCGAAGTAAGCGCGGAATTTAGACGTAGCTCAGACAACCCGGCTTCTTTTCTTTTCACATTCGTGTAGGTCAGGAGGTCTTTTACGGCGATGTCCGAAGCGTAACCCAGAACTCCGGGTACAATCTTGGGGAGAAACCTGAATATCCCCGCGATAAGTAACATCGCAACGCAATATACAATGATGGCTCTGTTTGAAAGTAAGGTCGCTCTTCTTTTTTCTTCCGGATGCGGCAAAAAGTGGTGTACAAACTGGAATTTTTCAATGGATTTAGGTTGTTCCCGCCAGTCTTTTACAATATTTAACTTCTTTTTGCCTTTAAGTACGGACATCAAAGAAATTATATCTCAAAGACGGGGAAAGGACTAGAAACGAGCACACTTTTATTGCCTTGATATTAAAAACTTCCTCATCATTACTATAGGTTGACAATATTATGCTATGGTGTTAAAATGGCGCGGTTAAAATAAAACAATCACATTCCATACCCACACAATTTGGAGGAAAAAATGGACGAGGAGTACGAAACAGTTAACTTGTTTTTTAAGAAGGCGGAACATGCCGGGCTTATAGTAGAAAGTCTATGGAACCGAACAAGCGGATTTCACTTTGATTGCAACGACGCGCAAATAGTCACTTCTACGAACGATCCCCGCGAAATTCTGAAGTTAGTAAAACTTGCGTATGAAGTCGCTGCTAAAT
>JAGVZL010000033.1:1053-5046 GCA_018302505.1 Candidatus Woesearchaeota archaeon
AGATCTCAACTTGTAAATCCTGTTGTGTACTGGTCCCGTTCCTCCCGTGCCAAAACAGCCGACGAAGATAAAGAATGGGTTCTCTTACAAGACTGGCTTATTGACAAGGGCATAGATTTAAAAGGAGAGTTGAAAGGTTATGAGTTGAGGTGATGACAGGAACCGCCGTGAGGAAGCATATTAATGCAACCACACGGCGTTTTTTTATTCTGGAAAACTCTCGGAAAGAGGGCTACAAATACTTCTTCACTATTTCTTAAAAAACCTTCACCCAAATATATGGGAAATGTAATGCCACCATATCCACCAATCTTTTTTCCACTGCAAATTATTTTGGAATTATGCAACGTTATGACACCATTATTTGATTTATACTTGTATTCTGTTTTACGACTAATATCAGTTTCACCCTCACTTTGTTGTGTTATTAATGGTTTTCCATCTAAAATAACATATCTATATTTTATAGCGCGTCCATAATTCTTAAAGCCAACCATGGTTTCATAAACTGGGACTTGCCCTACTGAATCTATATTGGTTACTTCTACCTCATTGACTTCGTTCATAAATGGACCATTACCTGTTGTAAAACTCTCAAAATAAATTGTAAGATCTCTTTTTGGATTTCCAATAAGTTCTGAATATTTTGGCAATTGCCTGACCGGGGTTATTGCGGGAACTCCGCAAGATAGGGATTCTTCTACAACTAAACCTAAACCTCCCCTGTATTTTCTATGCAAAAACAAGCCCAAATCAGCAGCATTGTAATAATCTACCAGCTCTTCTGAAGATTTTTTCTCAAAAAAGAGCACATTGGAAACTCTTAATTTTTCAAAATTTTTATCCATTAGTCTTCCTATGACAATAAATAAGATATCTTTGTTTGATTTTATTAGGTCAATTAAGATGTCGGAACCACGCCCATAATCCACTCTGCCGACAAAGAAGATTATTTTCTTATTTTTTGGAAGAGATAGCTTCTTCCTGCAGGAGAGCTTATCTTTTGATATAAACAAATCTGTGTTTACTGGAGCAGGCAGATATTTAATTTTATTTCCAAATATTCTTTTATATTTTTTGTAATCTGCATAATCATTAAATATTGTTTTTTTGGAAAAAAAGATGAGCGAATAAAATATAAGCATATTGATTGAATTCCAAATAAATGGATTTTCTTCATCAACAATATCTCCGAAAATATTAGTCATATAATCTGTTTTTGAAAAAGGAGAAACAATTAAGGAATTGATAGCGCCCCGCCAATTACCGATGTTGATAACTCTATCTATCTCATTTTCGATGCAAAATTTTCTTAGAGTAAAGGGGAGTTTTAGAGGATGATATTCTGCAGTTATAATTTTTGTTCTTTTTAGATTCCATTTATATTGGTAGCTTTCTTTTTCTTTTCCCTCATATTTGTTTGTAGTAAACAAGAACATTTCTACATTTTTAGGGAATATTTTCTCATAAAAACGCATTCTAACTAGGCGATTAAATGCGAACCCTACTGAGAAAAAACATATTTTTTTCATATAGAAGGCAAAAAGCTGGAATTTAAATAGTTTGATATAGGGTGAAAGATATAAATAATTAACCAAAATGGTACATCCTTCCCTTGATGGCAAAGACACGAATGATAAAATTTAAGTGTCTTATGCTATTGTGGAAAATTTTATACTAAAATAAAATGATAGTAATTATTGATTATGGCATGGGGAATTTACATTCTGTATTAAAGGCATTTAGAAGAATTGGGGCGGATGCAATTGTTTCTTCAAAGAAAGAGGATATAGCGAAAGCTGAGAAACTTGTACTGCCTGGTGTTGGGCATTTTAAGAGAGGGATGGAAAATTTAAGAGAAATGGGACTAATAGGGGCATTAAATAAAAAAGTAATTGAGGAAAAAACTCCAATTTTAGGCATATGTTTGGGCATGCAATTATTTACAAAGTTTAGCGAAGAAGGAGATGCGGGAGGGCTAGGATGGATTGATGCAAAAACGATTAAATTTAATTTGGGAGATAAATTTAGGGTTCCGCACATGGGGTGGAACAATATAAAAATTGAGAAAGACAACAAAATTTTTTCTAATTTAAATAAGGAAGATTATTTTTATTTTGTGCATTCTTTTCATGTTAATTGCAAAAACAAGGAAGATATATTGAGCATAACTGAATATGGGAAAAAATTTATTTCTGCTATACAAAAAGAGAATATAATTGGAGTGCAGTTTCATCCTGAGAAGAGCCATGATGCTGGCTTGGAAATCTTAAAGAATTTTGCGGAGGAGACATAATGTTCAGACCGAGAATTATTCCCTGCTTATTACTAAAGGGCGCCGGATTAGTAAAGACAATTAAGTTTGGAGAGCCAAAATATATCGGGGATCCGATGAATGCTGTCAAGATTTTTAATGATTTAAAAGCGGACGAATTAGTATTCTTAGATATTGATGCATCGAAAGAAAGCAGAACTGTATCTTTTGAATTAGTAAAGAAAATTGGAGATGAGGCTTTTATGCCCTTTAGTGTTGGGGGAGGAATAAAAAATACTGAAGACATAAAAAAACTTTTTAGTGCTGGGGTTGAAAAGGTTGTTATTAATACAGGGGCATTGGAGAATGATGGGCTTATTAAAAAGGGAGCAGATATCTTTGGAAGCCAGTCAATAATTGCTTCAATTGACGCTAAAAAAGATGCTAATGGCGATTATAGTGTTTTTAGTCATGGGGGAACAAAAGACACTGGGCTTGAGCCAGTATATGCTGCTATAAAGATGGAAAAACTTGGGGCTGGAGAAATTTTAACTGCGGCTGTTAAAATACCTGTAATTGCTATCGGGGGAGCTGGCGGTTTGAATGATTTTGCTTTGGCTATTTACAAAGGCAGAGCTTCTGCGGTTGCTGCGGGAAGCATGTTTGTTTATAGTGGAAAGAACAGAGGAATTTTGATTAATTATCCTGATAGGGAAGAATTGGAAGAGATTTTTAAGGATAAAAAATTAAAAAAGATTTGCTGAAATTATAAAACAAGCATAAATATCTAATAATTTACGACTATATCTTAGAAATAAAGATACTTTTTATAATTTATTAAAGAAAGAGAATTAAAATACCTTATATAAATTTATATACTATGAAAACGATATTCTTTTATATTAAAAAAGGATGGCTATAAAATGGAGCAAATATCATTAAAAAAATTATCTAAGGAATCTAAAATAGCATTATTAAATGGGCTTGGCTACGAATCTGATGGGAATTTTGTTCTGGATAAATCTCAGAATAAAATAATTGATAAATATATTGAAGAGCCTGTTAGATTAGACAATATGATAATTTTTCCTGGAAGTACAATAATATTAGATGACAATCCGCTAAGTATTATCTCATATTTAGAGGAATATGGAGATGTCTTCTAATGCTTTCACATCGGATGTTAGCGAAGGTGCTGTCACTTCTTTAATAAAACTTGGGACAGAGCAGATAAAAGTCTATATTAATAAATTCATTAACAAAGATTTACTCTTTATAGGAAAAGAAGAGATAATAAAGTTGGCTAAAGAGCAGAAAAAAAACTGAGGAATGGCTAATTTTTAACAACTACGTTTCTGATAAAAAAATAAGAATTTTAATACAAGTTGGACTGACTTTACGAGAACTGGAATCAGATTACGAGGAATGCGAGAGATTAAGACAGCTTGTCCTTAAACAGCACGGGGCTGATGGACTACATATAGCACAATTTGTGCAGAATGGCTTTCTTGGGAATTTGATTGGGACAATGCTCTCTAAAGTGATGTCTAAAAGTGCATTACGAGAAGATATAGAAACAACATTAAGAAATGTTGAAAGATTTGTTGTTTTTGTTAAGAATCAAGATAATATAGAACAGCTCCATTCAATTATTAAAACAAGAATTGAAACTTTTATACCGAAGATATTAATATTATATAGTTATAAAAGTGCAATGAATAATGCTAAAAGAATCAAAG
>JAGVZL010000057.1 GCA_018302505.1 Candidatus Woesearchaeota archaeon
AATATTAAAATATCAGGATTTGATAATAAGGCTCTTGCTATGGACAATCTTTGTTTTTGTCCTCCTGATAGTTTTATTCCGTCTTTTCCAACTTTTGTATTGTACTTATCAGGTAAATCTTTAATGAACTCATGGGCATGAGCTAATTTAGCTGCTCTAACTATCTCCCTTAATGAAGAATGCGGTTTTGAAAATGCAATATTATCTTTTATTGATCTATTAAAAACTTCAACATTTTGGGATACAATAGCAACTCTTTTTCTAAAATCTTCTGAGTGGTATTCACGAACATCTATTTTATCAACCAAAACCTCTCCATTCAGTACGTCATACTGCCTCATTATTAATTTTATAATGGAGGATTTTCCCCCTCCTGAACGTCCAACTAATGCGATTACTTTTTTAGGATTAATTGTGAAAGAAACATTTTTTAAAACCCAAGGAGATTTTTTACCATATCTAAATGAAACGTTCTTGAATTCTATTCCCCCTTCTAACTTCTTTGTCCTTATAGGAGTTTCGCTATTTGTTATCTGTGGTTTTTGATCCAATAAATCGGATAATCTATGAATGGATTCTATTGAGTCTCCAACATGCGTGTAAATCTTGCCTAATCTGAAAACAGATAAAAATGCTTTTTCAGACAAAGTATAAACTAAAATTAGAGAACCTGCAGATAAATCTCCCTGTAAAACTAAATAACCTGCTACTGCCAAAGTAAGAATCCTTCCTATATTAATAATAACATCCCTTCCCAAAACTCTTTTCATTTCAAATCTCATTCTATACATTGAAGATTTGAAGAACTGCCTTAGTAGCGAAGAGTAAATCTGGTATTCTTTTCTTTCCTGGGCATAATCTTTTACTGTTACTATATTCTGCAAACTTTGCGACATTTCACTAAATGCCTGTTCATGTTTTTTTAGGTAAATTTCCCTTAATGGCTGAACTTCCTTTGCAGTCTTATCTATTATTATAAAGATTAAAATGCTGAAAACTAAAAAAATTATAGCTATAATGTACTGTTCGTAAAATAATAGCAATGTTGTTAAGACCAATTGGATAATTGTTGGAAGGAATTCATTAAAGAAAAACCATACTAATTCTGTTAGTTTTGAAGCTCCTTTGTTGATTCTTGAAACATGCAACCCTGGATTATATTTCTCATGATACCCCATATGCAGTTCCAATAATTTTTTTTGTGATTTTCTTAAAATTACAGTTTCGTAGGTTAACATTTGTTTGTGAGACCATAAATCGCCAAAATAATCCATTAAATTTTCGATTAAATAAACGGCAAACATTCCTCCTACTATCCAGGAGACCAATGATATTGAAGAGGATTCACTTATGAAAGTATCGACTAATAGTTTTATTAATATTACAGGAATTATCTTTATCGCTTCATAAACTATATTGACGGTCGTAGCTTTAACTAAACCCTGCTTTACCTCAGGAATTATCTTTAAAATCCTGCTTAGAATTTGCTCTCTTCTTCTCATTTTAATACCCTTTCAAATTCTTAAATATATATTAGAAACATATTATTAAACTTGTGGTTTTAAATTCCAAAGCTATCTTCTGTTTGATGAATTAATTTTAATCTTTTCTTTGGCTTTTTATTATATTTCTGTATTAAAAATAAGATACTTATGATAGCAATTACAAGCAATACCCAATTTACCTGTTTTCTGAATTCGGTATTTTCAACTTCTATGATTGTTCTGCCTGTTAATTGAGGCAAGGTTTCTGTTTCTTTTTGTTCTTCCGGCTCTTCTTGTGTTTCCTGTGGTGTTTGGACTTCTACTGTTTCAGTTTCTAACTGTTCTTTTGGCGGTGCTGACTGTCTAACAAATGAAGACCTTCCTCCTGAACCTGCTGAATCAGAACTAGGATTTTCTGAAGATGATTCTTGACCAAAAACTCCATAAGTGCTAAAATGAGTTAAATTAACTGCTAAGTAATTTTCTTCTGTATCAACTATTGAATCTAATTCTTCCCAAATTAAAGAGGTTTCATTAAAGTAGTATAATTTTAAAGAAGATTCCAAAATATTCTCTATTTCATCTTCGTCATAATAAACTTTGAATTCTGTATTATTAATATTATTATTTAAAGTATTATCCACTTCTATATTAAAATCAGTTAAAGCCCTAGTTCCGGGAATGTTTGTATCATTATTAATTCTTGTAATTGTTATATTCGCTCCTGTTATTTGAGAATTTCCTAAAATATTCAATTCTAAATTAGTTGTATTAACTCTTATTGTTTCATTTGTATATATAGATAAAGTTTCAGTCTGGTTAACTTCATAATTAGTTTTAACGCAATTTTGTGTTTCTATTGGTTTTTCTAAAATTGTTCCGCAGGAATTTAAATCCTGACAAATTCTTGTTTGTAAACTTAATCCTGAACATTCCGACCATGCTGTACAATCCCAAGATTCTTCACATAAGTCATAATCGTAAACAAAAGATATTGAAGATAAAGTTGGAGTGTCTGTTGAGTTTGTTGTTAATTCCGCTTTGAATTTTATTGTTGCGGCACTATTTAATGTAATGTTAGAGTCTATTAAATTATAATTTCCTGAATCCAATAAATAATAATAAGATATATTTTGATTGTTTAATGTTTCTTCTGATGAAAATGTTCCTGAAACGGCTTCTATGTTTAGCTCAAAATTTTGAGTTTCAATAGAAGCATTTTCGTAAGTGTAATTTGTTTCTGAATTGTAAATTGGAATTGCTCTATGGACTTCTACAAAATCTAAGTCTATTTGATTATTAGTTAATAATGAGATAGTATCTACAGGATAGAGTAAATTTGAAACAGTTATATTATACCATCCTTCTATATTGGGGAATGAAATTGAGCCGTAATTATCCTGGCAAAAATCGCTTGATTGGCAAATAAAGATGTCAGAGGATTGTTCATCATCTAAATATAAGGTAATTATATCGTTATTTTGA
The DNA here is from genome assembly GCA_018302505.1 of Candidatus Woesearchaeota archaeon. Classification (GTDB taxonomy): domain Archaea; phylum Nanobdellota; class Nanobdellia; order SCGC-AAA011-G17; family ARS1403; genus JAGVZL01. Next base: position 2,970 of record JAGVZL010000057.1, read on the forward strand.
ATTTGCTGCGGGAATCTTAAGTTTAATATTTCATCAGATTCTACATCAAAATCATTTCCATCTTTAGATGTTAATAAAGAAGTTTGATCATATGGTTCAGTCATTGCGTTTATTACAGGACCTTTTGATGAATTTATGAAGTCTAAATCCACATCTTCATCTGAAATTAAAGTGAAAGACTTTGTTGAGTTTGGCAAATTTTGAACGGTAATTGAGAAAATTCCCTTTGTTCCATTATGATAAACTGAGCCGTAATTGCTTGTGCTGCAGATAGTTGTTGACTTGCAAAGATAAATTGTGCTTTCATCATCTTCATCATCTACATGCAAATCAATTATATCCCCATTTTCCAAGAAATCAGAGAAAGTTATCTCGAATAACTCATTATCATCAAATTTGTATCTAGAGTCATTTAACCCTGTTACATAAGATGTTCTATTAGAATAATCGTAATAGGCTTTTTCCACTCCGAATACTGAGTAATTATAAGTTACCCATTCTCCTGTTACTTCCTGCAAGATTAAAGAAACGTCCCCATTCGCTATTTCAATTAAGCTGGAATTATAAGTATAATCTGAAGGATTGTCAAAGGTTATATTTGTTGATGTTGAGACTATTACATTTCCTGTTAGAGAAGGGGATGTGTAAAAATATAAGAATAAAGCCAATAACATAAAGGCTGCTATAATAGTTACTTCGTACTTTACCTCTTTTTTTATTTCCATTGGATAATAATAGAACCTTCCTTTATTTAAGTTTTTTTAATCATTTGTTTGAATTCTTAAAAGCGTAGTTAACTTGAGATTGTGCCCAGCCTTTTTTTAATAAAGATCTTTCTATTTGTTTTTCAACATGCCCTTCTTCTCTTGATCTTTTGATAAAGCTGACAAGTCTTTCCAAATCCTCTTCTGGCATTACAATTTTCTCTGATTTAAAAATTGAGGATAAACTATCTAATCTTAATTGAGAGATTAATTTAGGATGTTTGTATAAATAATAACTACCGCCGCCTAAGATTATTAGAATAACTAAAATAGAAGTATAAAGTGCTACTGGTGTTTTCCCGCAATCTACAGGACAAGAAGAAACGGTTTCACTTATTTCACAGATGTCATTGCCACATGTACAATCTTCGGGACAAATATTGATGTCCTCTCCTGGGTTGCAAATGCTGTCTCCGCAGTTTAATGGAACTAATGCCACATTTAGGTCTTCAGGCAGTACTAAAGTTTTAATTGACCTTACTGCGTCCAAATTTGCAGAAGCTATTGTATAAACAACTTCATTTTGCGTTGCGGTATTTAATTGCGAAGATGACATTCTTAAATTTTGATAGATATCCAAGGTTGTAACCTGCCCTGTTGGAGGATTAATGAATCTTATTGAAGATTGAGCTGGTGCTAAAGATAATGGAATTAAGTTGATTACTAGAGGGGAAGGTATTGTTTGGGGGACCTCTATCTTATTCTGAATTACTATAAATGAATCTGAAGCTCCTGATAAATAAGTTACGGAGATTAAATAAGCGTTGATTGTCTGGGTTATTTTTTCATTTACTGAGCGGGCTGTTTCTTTAAAATTTTCATCCTGCAAAGGCAATAAAATGTTAATATCTTCTGTTGTTAAGAAAGGCGTTATTTCATAAGAGTCTTGAATTGTTAATGACTTTGGAATTTTTGATTTAATTGAATCTATTTGTGTTTGAGTTAATGATGTTGATGAAATTAATGTTGTTTTTGCTGATTTTATTTCAGTATCTAATTTTAAGGATTTATAAATATCTTTTATTCTTTGAGAAGCTGTGTTGTAGTACTGCTCTGCGTTATCCACTTGGGTTAATAAATCAGATGAATCGGCTAGAGAACCCCCAACTGTAATTGTTTTTAATGCTGTAGAAGAAATTCCTGATGAATCTTTTACTTCCAATTCAACTACAAAAGTCCCAGCTTTTTGATATGAATGAGACGGTGCTTGCAGTGTTGAGTTTGTATTGTCCCCGAAATCCCACAAGTAGGTTAAATTATTTGGGGAAGATTCTGAAGCGTCAAACTTTATTGTTTCACCTATGCCTATCTCTGTTTTTGTCACGTTTATTTTTGCTTTAGGACCTTCCACAACGGAATATGTTTGAGAAGCTGATTGAGATAAAAGAGAAGCCTGCAATGTGTAAGTTCCTATTTTAGACGGAGTCTCAAAATCAAATTCTGATAATTGGATGTTTGTTGGTGAGTTTATAGTTATCTCATTCGAAGTCCCCTGCTGAGTTACGGATGATAAAAAGCCATGCTGAAGCAAAATTTCTCCAACCGAGGTTGTTTCTTTATAATTTAAATTAGAGACTCTCATTATATTATTATTAGTTGAAGAAATATTAATTGGAATGATGCAATAATTATCTGAGATTGGACAAGTTTCTAAATATTCATTTAATAAATCTGTTAAGGGCTTATAAAATCCGAAAGAATCTTTTTTTGTGTTTGATGTATTAAAGTTTTCTGAATGATCTAAAGTGGATATAAACTGAGCTGCAGAGAAATTAATTATGTAATCTTTGTTTACAGCTGTACATCCTGTAGAACAGCTAACATAGCCTTTTGGATTTGTTGATGTTGAATTTGTTGCCAAAATATTATTATTACCAGTCAGACAAATATAATATTCTCCTGCTTCTATTGGTGTTCCCAAGTCAATATTACATTCTATCTGGCTAAAAGAAGTAGTTGGCTGCTGACAAGAACCATCTTTTTGCAGTTGGGGCATATAAACATCTAAAACTGCTGCTGACGGCTGTTTTTTTATGTAACCCTGAATTTTATACTTTGAAGATTTTGGAAGGGAAAATAATTGGCAATTCTCAGTGATTATAGTTTCTTCAAAATTAGAAGTTTGATCAAATGATATTAAGTCAAAATTATTTGTCGAGTATCCTTGATATGTCCATTCTAAGGAATTATCATTTCCTATATCTACAGATGGATAAGATGGAAAATTAGAATCCTGATTTGATATATCAAAAGACGCATCTTCTATTACTGAATTTGCTTTTACTTTAAATCCTGTTAATATAGAAGGACCAAATAATGAAGGCTCTGTTGCTCCTGTTGTGGTAAATTGGCCAATTGTTTTTGTGCAGTCTAAAACATTACAATTCACTAAGTTTACCAGCTGTACTTCTTTTGAGCTTGAGTTTGTGGTTAAAGTTACTTTTTGGGATGCTAAATAATTTCCGGGATCTATTGTTATTGTCCCTTGAAATAAATTCTCTTTTGAGTAAGTTGATTTAGATAAATTTAATGAAAAAGCACTGACATTAACTGAAAGCAAAATTAAAACTAAGATAAATACTAATTTTTTCACCATATCACCTTTTTATTGTATACTTTGCATTATTTATAACTTTTATTGTTTCAGTTTTTCTAAAAACACAGCTAATGCCGCGGCTTCACTATGCGGGAATTTTGTTACTGAGACATTATAACGTGCTAATTTGTAATATTCCACAGGAACTTTTTCCCCTCCGACTATGATTAATATATCTCCTTTTAGCTTTGGTATTACTTTTTTATAATCTTCTCCTTTTATTGTCAAATGTATTATTGTAAAATTCTCTTTTTCTTTTATTAGTTTAATAGGATCTTTTATATATTCTATCGGAAAGTTTAATTTGTTTATTGAGTTTTCTAAAGAAGAATCGTGCTGCCCTGAATAATAAATTTTGCTAGCTCCGAAAGCCCTGGCTGTTAAAGCTACATGGGTAGATAATCTAACATCTCTTCTTATTCTATGGCTTAATCTTAAAACTTCAATTATCATTATCAAGAAGAAATATTATAAAGCTTTATTTAAGGATTTTGAAAAATTTATGTCTACTGGAAGTTTGAAATTTATATCCTTTAATCCATTTGTTCTTTTTTTAAAACTAAGTATTCCTATACTCTTAACTTCTTCTGATTTTTCATCTATTCTAATAAAAACTCCCGGTTTTACTTCTTCAGCATAGCATTTAGTTGGTTTTCCTACCCCTATTTCTAAGAAATCTCCTTCTTCGTCATAATGTACCCTCATTGGTCCTTTCATCTTATATACCTTACAAAATAAGCTGTGATTATAAAGCCCTTTCCGTTTAAATATTTAACGATTATCATTAAATACTTTGTTGTTTTTCTTTCTTTGAAATATTTATAATAATACTTTATTGTGTCATCATACTCATAAGTTGTTATCTTTAATGGATTCTTTAATGTTTCTTCTATATATTCTAGTTTATTCACTTCTGGGTGTTCTTTAGCTATGTGTTCCCACTGTTTTTTATCTAAGTGAATTTTTCTTCCTGATTTATCTTCAATTTCAAATATAAAAGACATATAATTATCATAACATCGAATATTTTATAAATACATTTATTTCAGTTTAAATTGATGATTAAAGAATTTTTTGAGAAGAATTACAAAGTATTAATGGTATTTCCTTTTTTATTATTAATTACAAGCTTAGTTTTCTTAGGTTATGAGTATTCTACTACTGGAGACATTGTTGAGAGAGATGTAAGTTTAAAGGGTGGAATAAGTGCTACTGTTTATACTGAAAAAGAGTTTGAAGTTATTAAATTAGAATCTGATTTAACTAAGGAACTAAACAGCGATGTTTTTGTAAAAGAATTAAGCGATTTTAGCACTAGTACGAGATTAGGATATGTTATCGAAATCGGAGAGATAGGTGTGAAAGATAAGTTAAAAGAAGTCTTGGAATCTAGATTAAAGTTAGAATTAACTTCTGAAAATTATAGTGTCGAGGAAGTTGGAAGTAGTTTAGGAGAAGGCTTCTATAAAGATATGCTAAAAGCTGTTATCTTTGCTTTTGTTTTAATGGGAATAGTTGTGTTTATTGCATTTAGGAGCTTTATCCCAAGTGCTGCTGTAATTTTATCCGCTTTATTGGATATAAGTGCTACTTTGATGATTGTTAATTTATTAGAAATAAAAATTTCAACTGCTGGGATTGCCGCATTTTTATTAGTTATAGGGTATAGTGTAGATACGGATATTTTGATGACTAACAGGGTATTAAAAAGAAAAGAAGGAGGAGATACAACCGAGAGGTTAATTGATTCAGCTAAAACAGGACTGACTATGACTGCAACTACTTTTGTTGCCTTGACTGTTGGTTATATTGTTACAACCTCTTTTGTTTTAAAACAAATGTTTTTGATTATTTTAATTGCTTTAACTATAGATATTATTTCAACTTATCTAATGAATGCAGGGATATTATACTGGTATAAGAAACAAAAATGAAATTAGGGATTAGAATTTGGATTTTAATAGCATTTATCTTATTTTCAATTATAGCAATTAATCCTAAATTTAATGTTGAAGGAGTGGAAGTTACTAGTGTCAGCGGTTTATTATTAAATCAAGGAATTAAAATTGGGGATAATATTTTAGAGGTGAATAGTGTAAAAGTAAATAGTGCAGCTGAATTTAGAAATGAAATAGATAAAGCTGAATTTAAAGATAATATAACTTCTAATAATATAACTTCTAAGCTGGATATTGTGACTAAAAATAACAGATATACTTTTTTGGTTAATGATGAAATAAATATTGAAGTTAAAGTTCCAGACAATAATAATATTAAGAAAGGTCTGGAATTAGAAGGGGGGACTAGAGTTTTACTTAAACCTGTTGGGAATGCTACTGTTACAAGCGCAGATATTCAAGATTTGATTAGTGTTTTAAGAAACAGATTAAATATTTATGGCTTAACCGACCTGAAGATTAGGGAAGCGAGTTCTGGAGAGGATAAATTAGTTTTAATAGAGATAGCCGGAGTAAGCAGGAATGATATTGAAGGCTTTATTTCTCAGCAAGGCAAGTTTGAGGCTAAAATAGGGGATGAAGTTGCTTTTAGAGGTGGCAAAGAGGAAATTCCTTATGTCTGCAGAGATGATGGAGTATGTTCTGGGGTTCACTCCTGCAATCCGGGTGTTGAAGGATATAATTGCAGATTCCAATTTGAAATTAGATTAAGTCCTGAAGCTGCTCAAAGGCAGGCGGATATAACCAGAAATTTAAGTGTAATTACATCTGAAGGCGGACAACAAATTTTAAGCAAACAAATTGAATTTTATTTAGATGATGAGTTAGTTGACAGCTTAAATATCGATGCCAGTTTGAAAGGAAGCCCAAGTACCCAGATACAAATAACCGGGCCTGGCAGTGGAGTAACTCAAAAAGAAGCTTTGGATACTGCAATCTTTAATATGGAGCAACTCCAAACTGTTTTAATAACAGGAAGTCTGCCTTTTGATATTGAGATTGTAAAATTGGATTCTATAAGCCCTTTATTTGGAATTAGTTTTATTAAGAATACTTTCTTAGTTGTATTTGCTGCATTATTAAGTGTATTAGCTATTATTTATCTAAGATATAGACAATTAAAAATTTTATTACCTATGGCAATTACATTAATCAGCGAGATTTTAATAATATTAGGGATGGCTGCATTGATTGGATGGCATTTGGATTTAGCTGCTATTGCTGGTATAATCGCTGCAGTTGGCACTGGGGTTGATGACCAAATTGTTATTACAGATGAAATTATCAGAGGACAGAAAGAGAAATTTTTATCTTGGAAAGAAAGGATAAAAAAAGCCTTTGGAATTATACTAGTTGCTTACTTTGCTACTCTTGCAGCTATGCTTCCATTATGGAGTGCCGCTGCCGGATTGTTAAGAGGATTTGCATTAACAACAATTTTAGGTATTAGCATCGGGGTATTAGTTACAAGACCTGCTTTCGCTTCTATGTTAGAGAAATTGATGGAGGGAGAATAAAATAATCTTTAGAAAAGTTTAAATAGTAAATATATTTTATGAAGTGTATAAAAAAGGTGATAAATTATGGCTGTTAATACTGATGTTATTTTGTATATTCTTTTAGGCGGGATTGCTGGGATAATCTATGCTTTGAAAAGAGTATTCATTTTGGAAAGAAAAATTGATGAGATTGACAAGAAAATTGCCAGCAGGCTTGGAGTTGGTAGGAAGAAGAGGTAGTTTACTTCTCTTATTATTTTTAGCAGGCTGTGGTTCTGTTAATTATGTTGAGATTGATAATAAAAAAATTAGTGTTGAAATTGCTGATAATGAATTAGAGAGATCTAAAGGATTAATGTTTAGAGAGAGTTTATGTGAAAACTGCGGAATGCTATTTGTTTATGATGAAAATGGAGAAAGAAGTTTTTGGATGAAAAATACTTTGATTCCTCTTAAGATAATATTTATTGATGAAAATTTTATTGTAACTGATGTTGAAAATGCTGAACCTTGTAAAACAGATGTTTGCGATAATTATAATGGTTATGGCAAATATGTTTTAGAAGTTAATCCTGAGATTGAGGTTATGGTTGGAAATAAAGTTAAGATAGTTTTATAAATTATTTAAAGCTTAAATCTTTCTATGCCGCGATCGCATAACCTGGTATTGCGCAGAACCCTTTCATAAAGCGTTCACGGAAATGGTGCGTAAGACTTGAATATTAGGTTAAAGTTATCCTGTTTCCTCTCGGATATCCCGGTTCAAATCCGGGTCGCGGCGATTATTTGTATGTAGTGGTTAAGTCTTATTAAAAAATACTAATAAACTAATTTTTATATCGAAAGATTTATATATTTGTAGTGGTTAACTTATAAAATGGTAAGCATTGTAACTAAGAAGATAAAAGAAAATGAATATCTCTATTTAGTAGACTCTATTAGAAAGAAGAATAAAGTAATTCAAAAAACTATAAAATACATAGGTAAAAAAAGACCAATTCTGAAAGAGGAGTTTGAATGCATGAAATTGTCTTATAAAAATGAAGATTGGGTTCTTAATGAATCAAAAGATGAGCTTTCTTATAATGATCATGAGGAAATGAAAAAAGCTTCTAATTCCTACAAAAAATATCTTGACGGATTAGATAAAGTTTCAAAAGAGAAAGAAAGGGAGAAGTTTTTAAGTATTTTTATCTCAAATAGTAATGCTATAGAGGGGTCTACGATGACTCCAAGAGAAACCCATAACTATCTTTTTAATGACATCGTTCCTAAAGGACACACAAAAAAAGAATTACATATGGCTTCTAATATGATTAATGCTTGGGATTATGTTGAAAAAAATAAAAAAAAAATTCCGGAACACAAAGATTTGTTTAAATTACATGAATTTGTAAATAGAAATATAGAAACAGAAGAAACATTGGGCAAATACAAAAAAGCTCAGAATTATATTGGGGATATTTATACAACTTCTTATTTGTTTAGTGAAGAAAAGATGGACTTGCTATTGAAATGGGTTTCTAAATCATTTAAAAAAATTAATGATTTTGAAGTTGCTTTCCAGTCCCATGCACAATTTGAAATAATTCATCCATTTATTGATGGAAATGGGAGGGTTGGAAGATTACTATTAAACTGGATTCTTATGTATAAAAATAATATGCCGATAGCTGTTCCTGTAAGAAAAAGGGAAAAATATATTTCTGCGTTAAATACCGCAAGAAGAGGTAAAATTAAAGGTATATGTAATTTTTTCTTTAATGAATATATTGAACAATATAAATTTGTTAATTAATTTAATTCCGCATAACTAAACAGGATTCTAAATGGCTCGCACCAAACTAAAACTTTATTATACTTTTCCAAATCAACATTACTAGGAACTTCGTAATTAACATTGCCTTTAGTTGCTTTTATCTCCCCCAAGTCAATATAATCTTTAGCTTCTAGGTCTGAAGATAAATAAATATGCAAATCCGGACCGTTAATAGTTTCAAAATCCTCAAATCTCAATATTTTTTGATTATCTGCTTCAATTAAGAGGGCTTTTCCTGAAACTTTATGGTCTCTTGGCTGAAAATTTGCTTCAGATAATATTGTTAAAGTTTCTTCAGCAGCTTCTTGAGCGGGAAGTTCTTCATTTAATTCAACTACTTTAAATGCGGGAGATATTAGATAATAAGCTATTATAAAAAAAATTATTGCTCCTATTGTGAAAAATATTCTTTTCATTAGTAAAAATAAACATTTAGAAATATAAAAAGCTTGTGTAGTTTATACAGCTGCGAGATCTTCGTCAGTGCCTACAGGCTGTTCTCCCGCAAGGATCGTTTCGGTTATTTCAGCAGGTTCTGTAACTTCTTCAACATTACCTACCAAGAAGAACCACCAAGGTTTTTTAACTTCAAGAACTTCTCCTGTATCTGGATCTATTCTTGTGCTTAATTCTGTTCTTGCTTTGAATAAACCTAAGATTTTTCCTTCTTTTTCAATTCTTGCTTCGTAAACAGCTCTTTTTTCTTCA
>JAGVZL010000003.1 GCA_018302505.1 Candidatus Woesearchaeota archaeon
GAGTTAAAGAATCTTTATAAAAAACAAGAGCCTTTTATTAGATCTGTAGTAAAAAATCACAAAGTATTGTCTGGAAAACCTTTAATGGAGGTATTAAATGAAAAAAGAAAATAAACATAATAGTCAAGTTAGATTAAAAGATGCTGAAGAATTTATTTTAAGTTCAAAAGATAATTTAGAAAAAGGAAGATATAAAGCCAGTTTAGACCATTCTATTGATGGGGTTATAGCTGCTAATGACGCATTTACAATATTTTTTATAGAACAAATTCCAAGTATTGATCATAATGAAGCTATTTCTTTGCATAAAGAAGCTGGAAAAAAGATTAACGAAAATAAGGCTAGTGAAATCGCTTTGTTATTAGAAGAAAGGCACAGAAGAACCTATAGGAGTGTTCCCGTTGCTAAAAGTTTAGCTGAATTAACTCTTAAAAAATCACAAAAATTCTTAGATTGGGTTAAATCAAAGATTAATGAAATTTAAGAATATTCTAATATCATAGGTAAATGGTCTGAAACCTCAACTCGTGGAACTTCAAATCTTTTAACTTCAACATCAGGGGAAACAAGTGTATAATCAGCAAATCTATCAGGTCTTTGATAAAAAGAACTTCTTGTGGTAGTGATCCCATGTGTTTTTATAAGATTAACAAGACCATCTTCTAATATTGCAAGACTTTCTGTATCTGGTAATAAATTAAAATCACCGCAAAGAACTTTCTTCCCATCTACTCCATCTAATAATGCTTTTGCTTTTCTTGATTGTTCAAGTCTATCAGGTGTATCTGTTTTTCCTTGTCCATTCCATAATCCATGGAAGTGAGAAACAGTATAATCAATACCATCTTGGTGTATTGTAACATATTGAAGGTTTCTAGGGGTATTAGCACCGCCACTTATTGTATTAGGTCTGCCATAAACATAAGCTTCACCAATTCTGCTATAACTTAAACCTCTTCTTAAAAACATAGCCAATCCCCAAAAAAGAGGAAAATCGACAGGACCTATGAATCCATACCCTTCTGCAGCAGAAGCAAAATGCCCAGTATGTCTAGGTAGCCTCTCTTGTAATTCAAAAAAAAGATTAGTTCTATAATGCTCATCTACAATTGTTCTTAATGTAGGAGTATCAAAAACTTCCTGAAAACAGAATATATCAGTATCTCTGCCTTGCTCTGAAACAAAATCCATTAGTGGGTCAAAAACTCTTCCAGCCCAAGTATTCAAAGATACTATTTTCATAACAAAATTACAAAAAATCTGGTTTAAAAATTTATCCAAAATAAAAAACTATATTAACCAAACTAAGTATTAAAGTAAATATGTTAGAACGTTGTTATAACAAAGCTATAGAAGTTTTAAGAGAAAATTCTACTAAAAATGGTTTATTCGCTTCGGGCGGAATAAAGGGTTATAATGCCATCTGGGCGAGAGATTCAGTAATTTCTTTTCTAGGAGCTTCCTTAGTTAAAGATGAAAAGCTAAAACAAACTTTCAAAAACAGTTTAATAACCTTAGCTAACCATCAAAGCAAAACCGGACAGGTTCCAAATGCAGTGGACAAATACAGTGATAGAAAACCTCACGTTGATTTTAAAACAATAGACTCAACTTTATGGTATATCATAGGTCATTATATTTACAAACAAAGATACAAAGATTCATCTTTATTGAAAAAATATAAACCTTCCATAGATAAAGCATTATTCTGGTTAAGATGTCAAGATGCAGGAGAAGTAGGCATGTTAGCCCAACTACCTACTTCAGATTGGCAGGATGCATTTCCACATAAATATGGCTACACAATTAATACTCAAGCGTTATATCATAAAGTTCTAACCTTAACTAATAATAAAAAAGAAGCTAATAAATTAAGAGAAAGGGTTAACAAAGATAAAGATGATAAATTATGGTTTAAAAATTTCTATGTTCCTTACAGGTGGAAGAATCATAATAAGTATAAAGAAATGGGAACTTGGTTTGATTCTCTAGGAAATAATCTAGCAATTTTATTTGATATTGCAGATAAAAATAAAGCGAAAAAAATAATTTCTTATATGAAAAAACAGCGAATTTTGGAAAGATTATTTCTTAGATAGTGATGCTGGGAAGCCTTACCATTATGCGAATGCAGGAATATGGACTTTCGTAGGTTGTTTCTATATCTTATCTTTAATTAAATTAAAAAAATTCAAAGAAGCTAAAAAAGAATTAACAAAAATAGCTGAAAATAATGTTTCTAATAATTTCCCTGAATGGACTAATCCAAAAACAAAAAAATCTTACGGAAGTTTGCAATCATGGGAAGCGGGAATGTATATCTTAGCTTATAGGTCCTTAATGGACAAAAAAGTTTTACTTTAGATCGGAGAATTTTCTATAATATAGTTAGTCAATTCTCTTTCACGTCTTTCTAAATCTCTTAAAAAAGAATTTCTTTCTTCCTCAGATTCAAATTCTTCTCCTGGTGGAGGATTCTAGTTCTAACCTTCTATATAAAACTCTGTCTATCCATCTCCTAAATGCAAATTCTCCTAATTTTTTAAATTTTAAATACTCTCTATCTAGTCTCTTCCATTGTCTCAAAGAAATACCTTCATAGATTTGTATTGGTTTATCTTCTGGTAACCAACAATCTAAAAAGTGGTTCTCATCTTCTAAGACAACAGCCAAATCATAACTATCATCATCAGTCTTCTCTCTTATAAAGGTTAGATTTTCTTCAGAATCATAAATACATAAGCTATCTTTTTCACAATATATTCTATAAGGCCCAAAAAATGATCTAACATAAATAAGAAATCTAAAATAGTATATTTAAGATTTTCTAAGTTTTACTCTAACAACTTCAGAATCTGATCTAATTTTTTATTTATCTCTTCTAATTGATTGTTAGAACCGCCAGAACCATTAGAATTGCCCTTTTTACCAAAGCATTCATCGCAGTAAACAGGTTTGTCAGGGCTTGGCTTAAAAGGAACTTCGCAGTCTTTGCCGCATTTATCACAGACTACTTTATGCATTTCCCCTCTATCTCTTGATCTGGAATCTCTTCTTTTGCTAAATACTTTTTTTTCAAAGCTTCTAGGTCTGTCAAAATCATCCTCTCTATCAAAATCCCTTCTAGGTTTTCTGTCAAATCTCTTAGGTCCTCTATTCCTATCTTTAAATTCTATCATCTTAAGCTTATTTTCATCCTTTTTTCACAGGGTTTGCAGTAATATCTCTTAAATTCACTTTTAGGGACTGTAAATTTTACCCTGCATAATCCGCAGGTTTTAACCAGATTGTATTCTACCATAGTAAATATAAGTTATAACCCTTTATAAAGGATGTTATCTTTTCCCCCTATTATTATAATGAGGTCTTCCATTTCCTCTTCCACTATTTCTTCTAGGTCCTCTTCTAAATTGAGGTTTTCCAAAACTCTCAGTTCCGACTGCAAAAATTCTCTTAAACTTAGGAGTTTCCATTTTTTCAATATTAAAATTCCTATATTCATTAACAACTCTTCCGAAATTGTCATGATCATATTCACAAAGTAAATTAATTACTTTTCCTGATTCTCCAGCTCTTGCAGTTCTTCCGCTTCTATGAACATAATCATTAGGATCCTTAGGAATCTCATAATTGTAAACTTGAGAAACATCCTCAATATGCAATCCTCTAGCAGCTACATCAGTGCAGACTAAAACTTCAAACTTTCCTTTATTAAATTGATCAATTATATTTGTTCTTTTATTTTGAGTTAATCCTCCATGAATAGCTACTGTACTAATTTTATTTTCTCTTAAGTTTTTAGTTACAAAATCAACCATTTTTCTCGTATTGCAGAAAATCATAGCTAATCCTTCTTTTTCATCTAGTAAATGTAAAAGTAAAGAAATTCTTGAGTTTTTATTAACATCATAATAAACTTGTGTTAATTTACTAGGATCAACATATTTTTCAGCTTTAATATCAACAGGATTTTTCAAATATCTTGCAGATAAAGTCTTTATTCTTGGATTTATAGTTGCTGAAAACAATAAAGTTTGCCTTTCTTTTGGACAAGCCTTTATTACTTTTTCAATATCATCTATAAAGCCCATATCTAACATTCTATCAGCTTCATCTAAAACTAAAACTTTTAAATTTTTTAAGTTAATATTCCCCCTTCTGTAATGGTCCAATAATCTTCCTGGAGTTGCAATAACAACATTAGTTCTCTTTAATTCCTCAATTTGAGGCCCCATACCAACACCCCCATAAATAGAGGTAATATGTAATTTTTTATTTAATGCAATTTTAACTATCTCTTTTCTAACTTGGTCTACTAATTCTCTTGTAGGAGCTAAAATCAAAGCTTGCAATCCTTGTTTTTCTTCAACTTTATTTACTACTCCGCAGCCAAATGCCAACGTCTTTCCAGATCCTGTAGAACTCTCCCCTATAACATCTTTACCTTCCATTATATGAGGAATAATTTTACTCTGAATCTCTGTAGGTTCTTCATAACCTAGTCTGTTAATAGCCATTAATAACTGGCTATTTAACCCTATATCTTCAAATTTATTCATTTTATTATCTTAGCACTTATCAAGAAAAAGCGAAATATTTGTTACAATAAGTGCCCTTTCATTATGCTCTTAATACTTTGTTATTTTTACCCTTTTTAAGCTTTGTTATTGGTCTACTATAATTTTTCTCATGCATTTTTCAGGATTCTTGATTGTTTCATGTTCCCAAAATCTTAAAATTTTCCATCCTTCTTTTTTTAACTGACAATTTATTTCTTTAGATCTCTTAACATTCCTATCAATTTTCGGAATCCAATATGTCTTATTTGATTTAGGTTGTCTAAAATGCCTAGGACACTTATGCCAAAAACAACTATCAACAAATATAGCGATTTTTAGGTTTTTTAATGCGAAGTCGGGTTTGCCTATTAATTTTGGCTGGTAACGAAATCTCAGCCCTTGAAGCATATTCTTAAATTTTAACTCTAGTTTAGTCTCTTTGTTTTTAATCTGGGACATTGTTTGGCTTCTTTTTTCCTTAGAAAAAATATCAGACATTTTAATTTTTACCAAATAATAAACAAGGATTAATCTTAAATTGAAGCATTTTTGCGGATTCTCTACCCGCATCTCCTCCCTTCCTTTGCATGCTTATTTCACCAATTTTTAAACTGCCTTGTTCAGTTATTCTAACATTGCCTTGACCAAAAATATTCATAACCGTATTAATATCTTTCAATGCCCATTCATAGCCTTTATTGTCCTTCTTCAGGATCACAAGCATCCAATCTGCAGCAAATTTATCTCTTCCTTTCAATATATCGGAAATAATCAAAATTTTATTTTTCTCAAAGAAATTAATGACTCTATTTTGGTCTTGAGAATTCATTTCTGTTAAAAACATTCGTCTTGGATCTCTTAATAATTCCTTATTTTTTGGCTCAGTTTTGCCAGTAAATAATTTCAAGATATTTTCAATATCTTGGGGAATATTCCACAATTCAATGTATTTGTAAATATCTCTTTTATCTATTTGATTAAAACCTTGGGGATTGCTTACTAATTTTACAGATAAATTTTCGCAATCAATTGCTCCATTAATTTTAATAGTCACTTGAACCTGAACGTCTGTTTTGTAATTTCCGCTAACTTTAATCGCTCTTGCATATTCTATTTCTTTTATAATATAACCCATAACAACCAGCCATTCCTGAGCAACTCTGTCTCTCTTCCAATTATTAAATTTTTCAATAACATCATCTTCATTTCTAAACCCGCTTTTTGCTATTTCCGAACCAAATAATTCTTTTTTATTCATTTCTTAATCTTTAATTAATTGTGTTTGAACAGAAGACTTAAGCTCTAGTCTATCATAAGAATCAAATTTATAGTTTAAAATATTCAATATTCTTTTAAAAATAGCATCAACAACAGGAACCGCCACACTATTTCCAAATTGTTTATATGCTTGAGAATCGCTAACAGGAATCTTAAACCATTCCGGATATCCTTGAACTCTTGCACATTCTCTAGGAGATAATTTTCTTACTTTTCCATTAACTAAATAAGCTCCTGTTTTTGCAGCCGCACCCCCTCCATTTGCGGAAAGAGTTATTGCATGTCCATTTATGCTGTAAATCCTTTCTCCCTGCCCGCCATTATTAATCTGTCCTATTTGTATAGGTTTCAAACTAAGAGGATCATCTTTTTTCCAAAATTTAATATCACTTCTATCTATGATATACTTATTAATTTTATTATCATCCTCTAAAACATCCTTAAGATAAATTTCTTTATATGTTGGTCTAGGAAAATTAAAATATCTTACTCCCAAATCTTTTCTAAAAGCTACAATATAAATTCTCTCCCTTGCCTGAGGCACACCATAATTACTTGCTGTTAAAACTTCATAATAGGGGCAATATCCAATTTCATCTAAAATTCTTAATATTATTTTCAAAGTGTTACCATTATAATGTTTTGTCAAATTCTTTACGTTTTCCAAGAATAAAACCTCTGGTTGATGGTATTTTGCTATTCTTGCAATATCAAAAAATAGGGTGCCTCTTGTATCTTTAAACCCCCTTTGTCTTCCAGATATGCTAAATGCTTGACAAGGAAATCCTGCACATAATATATTATGTTTCGGAATATCAGATTCATAAATTTTAGTAATGTCTCCTTTTGGCAATTCTTTAAAATTTTCTTTATATGTGACTTGGGCTTGTTTATCCCACTCGGAAGAAAAAACGCATTTACATCCATTTTTTTCTAAAGCGAGCCTAAATCCGCCGATTCCAGCAAATAAATCTATAAAATTAAATTGATTCGCCATTTTACATAACCTATGATTTCTTTCTTATTAAATTTTACTTTATTCTTTCAACCCTAACTTTTTCTTAGTAACTTCAGCTATTTTCTTAGAGATATATTTGTAATCAAAATTCTTAACAGCATGTTCTCTTGCATTATCACCCATCTTATTTCTTAAATTATCATCAGTTAATAAGTTTAAACTAAATTTAGCAAGTTCATCTACATCAGCCCTATAAGCAAAAACTTTAGGTTCTTTAAATTCAATTACCTGCTGTTTAGGGAATCCCATCCATGGATAAACCCATTCTTTTTCTAAAACTACTGTCTCAGCAACTTTAGCTAAATATCCTGTTTTATTATGAATAATAGTTTCAGAAGGACCCATATGATTAATGCTAATAACTGGTTTCCCGCAAGCCATAGCCTCAACCTGGATCATTCCAAACCCTTCTAAACGAGAAGGAGCAGCATAAATATCTGCAGCATTTAATAAATAAGGAATAAACTCAGTTGAAAAGCTTCCTTCTATAAATATAACTTTGTCTTTAATTCCTAATTCTTCAACTAGTTTGCTTTCTTCATCATGCCATTCATGTGAGCATTCACTAGACCAGCTTTTACAGACATATTTCCAGTCTTTAAACTCTTCATTAACCTTAGCTAAAGCTTTAAACATTTCCTGAGCTCCTTTAGAAGTAACATCACCGCCAACAGTTAAAATCATTTTCTCATTAGGCTTTACTCCTAATAATTCTTTAATCTTTTTCTTAGCTTTATCATCATTAATCTGTCTATAATTATTAGTATCAATCCCTATATGCATCGGAACTATATTCTTAATATTTACACCATCTCTTTTATACGTTTGTCTGACCCATTCTGAAGTTGTAAACATTAAAGGTAATTTCTCTAAATCTTCATGATAATTAGCAACCCATCCATCAGCATTAAACCATGGAACAGGCGTAATTCCAAATTTTAAAGGATCATGAACTAACAATGGAACATTTCCCCAATAGCCTATACCATAAGCTACATCAGGTTTAAAATTCTTATACCAAAATTCTTTCTGCAACCCGCCTTCAGGATTGCACGGCCAGCTTTGATATTTATTCTCTAATAAGCCTCTCCACAAATAATTTCCCTGCAAACTTAGTCCATCCGGTTCAGGAGGATGAGCATATAACACAACCGATTTCATCTTAAATAACCTCCATCTAAAAAACTTATCAAATCAGCCCTCTTACCTTCTGTTTTAAGAATTCTCTCAAATTCAGCTAATCGTTCAGGAGTCATATCAAAACGCCTAAATCTATTTCCTTTTTTAGAAATCCACTCCGAAGGTATCCCATCTAATCTAAAATCCCCAAAAACCACTAAATCTTCAACTCTGACATCCAACACTACCCCCCTTGGACCAAGTAAATTAGCTAGAACACGATAAGCCATCTCTCTTCCATTTCTTGCATTTAAGTATTGTTCAGAACCTCTAAGTACTAGTGAAATCTGTGAAAGTTTTCTATAACCACCATCAAACTCTCCAAAAGAACCACCATAACAATTAGGAGAATGTTCAGTTCTTCCTTGTCTTGTCATTTCTTCAATATAAACATTAACAGCATTAATCATTTTATTTCTATAACATTAAAAGCTTCCTTATTAAGACAGCATTGCTCCTCAAACCCCCCTTTCGGAAAGCCATATGTCTCAACAATTAAGCTTTTTTTCTTAGAAAAAGTAGAATTGTCCAATTTTATAAGCTTATCTGCATTAGGATTTATATGACAAAAACCATTTTCTTTTCTATATGAGAAGTAAAATAATTTTCTGCACTTTAACTCTTTTCTTTTAATCATATTTCTAACAGCTTTGTTTATTTCCCTATGCCTTTTATGTCCATACTCTCCATTAAGGCCATGAGTAAATACATAATCATATTCATCCTTATCCAGCATATCTAAAACTCTATCAACTATCTCAATTTCTCTTACATTAGTTAAAGCTTCATCATCCAAATCGCTCATGTTGCAGTAGTGAGCATTTAATTCATAGCAAACTTTTTTAAATTTAGGAGCTCTGTCCTCATCATTTTTTCTGCATAAGCTGATAACATCAAAAGTCCAGTCTTTATTCTTAAGAATGAATCCTCCCATCCAAATTAATTCATCATCAGGATGCGCAACTATGACTAAAGCCCTCATATCTGCCCTAATTAGACAATTCGTAATTATATAAAGTTTTTTGAAGAAAATTATCTATGTGAACAACCAGGTCAACAACAAGGTCTTCGTTTTCCATTCATCAGATCTTCACAAGTTCTCTTTATTCTTTTATTTCTAGTTTCTAATTTCTTAGCAGAAGTAACCCAGCAAATCCATTCATTTCTAGCAAGAGGAGTAATATCTTTCCAAGCTTTCTTAACTTTAGAAACAGAATCAATTGCTCTTCGTAAATCGACAGGCATACCATGAAGTAATTTCATTTTTCTAAGCTCAATCTAGCCAATAAATAACTAATAGTGCTTTCAGCTCCTTGATTCAAATTAATGCAGTTAGGCAATAATCCATCATAGCAGCCACCCGTGGCTTCATCATAAACCATTTGATTTAGCATATTTTTTCCTAAAAACCATTGGAAAGCTAAGAATGCATTATCATAATATTCTTTTTTCCCAGTTATCTTATAAGCAGTTGTATAAACCTGAACCATTCCAGAAGCATCTACAGGCTGTTGGTCATAGAACGCTCTTTCATTTCCTCTTTTATACCAGCCTTTATGTCCAATCAAAACTAATTTACCATCTAATATTAATAAGCTGCTTAAAAAATTCAAGCTTTTCTCAGCTATCTCTAAATATTTATTATCTTTAGTAATATCATAAGCCATAAATAATGCTTCAGGAATCTTCCCATTTGAATAAGTCAAAGAATCCTCAAACCAGAACCAGTTATCATCGCTTATTTCAGAATAATGATCAATTAATTTATCAGCTAATAATTTTATCTTATCTTTAATATCTTCAGCGTTATAAACCTTATAATAATTATACAGTCCAATTAAGCTAAAAACTTTTGATCTTACACTGTCCAATTCATAAATATGTTTAATCCCGTTATCAAAAATAAACTTAGCGCTTTTCTTTAAATTCTCATTAACTTTGCTGTTAACTAATCTTCCAGTTGCCCATAAAGTTCTTCCAAAAGAATCCTCGCTTCCCACTTCATCAACAAATCTTTTATCATAACTCATTAAATTGTGGAACAATCCATCCTCTCTCTGAGAATGATAAATATAACTTAAATAAGTATTAATTAATTTCAGACTTCTCTCAGACCTGTAGTAATCATAATGCATAGTGGCTACAACTAAAGCTCTTGAATTGTCATCTAATGTATATCCTGTATCTCGATTAGGCATTGAATGTTTTGCATGTTGTATTATCCCCGTATCATCAGTTAGTGTAAATAAATGATTTAAATTTAATTTAGGCAGTTTATACAATCCAATATTTTTCTTGACAGTAATGAACTTTTTGAAAATCTCTAAATAATTTGTAGCGACATTAGGCCATGTCATTTGTCTTGTATACTCGTAAGCTTTTCTTTCCATATCTTTTCTTAAGACCTCATCACTAACTAAACTCATTAGAGCATCTTCCATAGATTTAATATCTTTTAATTTGACAAGAATTCCTCTTTCATTCCCAACCATTTCTTTAGCATGTAAAGAAGGAGTTGCAACAACAGCTCTTCCAGCACTCATAGCATAAGCCAATGTGCCTGAAACAATTTGATTCATATCCAAAGCAGAATAAACATAAACATCAGTAGCTTTCAAATACTCAACTATCTCATCCAAAGTTAAATATTTATTATAGAATTTTACATTATCTTTTAATTTTAACTTCTCAACTAATTTAATTAACTTATTCCTATATTCTTCCCCTTCCTGCTTTCTTACAACGGGATGTGTCTCGCCGATTACTAAATATAAAATATTAGGATATTTTTTAACAATTTTAGGCAGAGCTTTAATTACATATTCAATTCCTTTCCCGCTGTTAATAAGACCAAATGTTGAAATAACAAATCTATTATCCAATCCTAAAGAATGTTTGATGCTAGTATTATCTTTAAGATAATCAATAGCAGGAACACCATGATGAATTACAAATATTTTGTTCTTATCTATCCCATAATCATTATGCAGAATATCAACAGCAACTTTAGCCATTACAGTTATCGCAGAGCTTCTTTTAGCAATTGCTCTAACAACTCTTCTTTTTTCGTCGCTTGGATCAGGAACAACGCTGTGAAAAGTTACAACAACGGGTTTCTCTAATTTCTCTAAGAAAGCAATTAAGTATTCTCCATTTTCTTCGCCGCCAAATATCCCAAATTCATGCTCAATGCAGACTAGTTTTATTTTATCATTTAAATTTATTTTTTCAGCTGCCTCAATATAGTTTTCAATATCAGATTCATTTAACTGCATAGCAACTCTTTTCTTGTCATAATTATAGATGCTGCTCCCATTCTCATTAACGGCTAATATTTTAGATTTCAAACTTGGATTAAATTTTTTATCCATAGAAATAGTTAAATCTTTAGTAAAAGTCGCTATCCCGCATTCTCTCGGAGGGAAAGTCGACAGATATAAAATAAAGGATCTATCTATTTTGTCCAAGTTCTCAGCCCCTCATTATCAAATTTAAAAGGAATCAGCTTATTATGGAATTTTTTTATTAGCTCTTTTTTATTTTCAGCATAAAATAAAATGCTCCCTCCCCCACCAGCACCGCAGACTTTGGCAGCACTCGCTCCATTATCCATTGCAAATTTTATTCTTTCCTCAATTTTTTTAGTGGTAACTTGAGGATGTAATTTTTTTCTTAAAGCCCATTCCCTGTTCAAGCAGTCAGCAAAATGTTCTAAATCATTATTTTTTAAGTCACTTCTCATATGCTTGACGTTTTCAATTATTTCCTTAAACACCTCAACGGTTTTCTTATTTTTATTTAAGAAATTCTTAACAACGCTGTCATTAATGTCGCTCGACATTCTTGGTCCTGTATAGTCCAAAAATAATCTGCTTTCTAATTTTCTTTTAATATCAGTTCTTAATTTAATTCTTTCAATAGTAACCTGATGAGAATTATTAAATTTCAGGAAATTAATACCGCCAAGAACTGCAGCATATTGATCTTGCTTGCCACCGACAACTTTAGTTGCATTCTCAATTGCATAAGCCCATTCAGCTAAATCATTTTTATCTTTAAATCTTGTAGTTAAAGCAAGCCAGACAACATTCATTACTCCGCTTGTTCCCAGCCCGGAACTGGTAGGCAAATCAGAATGATATTCTAATACGGTTTTATTTGGAAGTTTAATTAAACTACCTTCAACATAGTGATTAATAGCTGCATTTATTACATATCCACCTAATTTTTTGCTTATCGGACCAATATCAGTAGTTCCGCCGGCAAAGTCAATCCTTACCGGAGCTCTCGCATATATTTTCATCAACTAAATAATGACCTTCACAAGTTTAAATAGTTTATGTCTTTAGAAAAATTTATAATAAATCAAGACGTGAATTTATAACGATTCTCTTTTAATCTCAAAATCATGAGTATAATTTTCTTCTCCTTTTTTCTCCTCTTCTTTATTCAAGTCTTTCCATTCTCCTTTAAATTTCTCTTTTCTCTTGAAGAGATTAAACAAGCTTAATCCGACTAACCATTTTAATTTTAAAAACTTAGAATCCTTCTTCTCTTCTTTTGTTCTGGTAATTTTTCCTTTAAATCTCAAGAATAAAAATCCGCCCAAAACAACTACAATAATTCCTAAAACTCCTAAAGAATAAGGACTGTAAATTCTATCAATATTATTAGTAACAAATCCTGTAAATCTATCTAATGTATTAATTGTAATATTTTCTTCAGTAGCTTCTTCAACAGTTCCCTCAACAACTTCAACATTTTCTTCATCAGCAACAGCATTTCCAGTAGTTGCCAAAACAGGATTAACAGTCTTATCAGCACTTATAGCAAAGTAACTGAAACCCGGAGTATAAGCAATATATTTCTGATAGATTCCATCTATTCCAGCTGTTAAAGTTTCTAATTTCACCCATCTGCCGTCTTTCCATCTGTTTAAGTAAATATTAGTGCTCTGCCCAGCCGCATTTATATTTATCCAGCTTGTCTCAACCTTAAATTCTATCTTAGCATTCTCAATATCCACTTCATCAATATTAGCATCAATCTCAACATATTTGTAAACATTTGAAACAGCAGTTACAGAACTAGGTTTGCTATCAACTTTCTCAACAACAATACTAGCCCCATTTTTAGTATTCTTAAAATCAATCTCTAATCCTGAAATACCCACATCTTTACTTATGCTGAATTTCTTTTTGTCTCCTGCATTAGCCTGGAAATTAAAGCTTGAAGTGTCTAAATTTGCATCAACAGATGCTCCCCCGCCTGAACTTCCACTACTTGAACCGCCGGAGCTTGAAGAATCTCCGCTGCTCGGACAACTTTCAGAAGTATCTGGTTTTCCTGTGTCTGTTCCGCAATTATTTGAATCAGTGCATGTTCTGCTTCCGCAGGAATCATCCTCATCACTCCATTCTCCGCAGCTCCAGCTTGGAACACAAACAGTTAAAGTCCAATTAGCAGAATAACCTGTTTTGTCAACTTTATCCAAACATGCGATTCCCCAATTATAATTCCCATTGCTTAATGTAGAAGATATAGTTTCTTGCGAACTTATTGAAATAGAAGAATCAGTAGCATTTACTATCCCTCCAATAACTAAGTCACAGGAATTTATTTGATAA
>JAGVZL010000040.1:0-1490 GCA_018302505.1 Candidatus Woesearchaeota archaeon
ATCTTTTAGAACAGGAAAATGTTGTTAGAAATAATCCTTATAACATAAAAACTAAACAGATAGATCCCAAAAATGGGAAGCAGTATACTGCTTATGGTTATGGACAATTTGTAAGATCAACTGCAGAAGAAAAATGGTATCTTCTTTATGGTGAAAAAAGTTCTAGTAGTCGTTTTTATCCTGATAAAACACAATCAGAAGGTTTTTTCTGTTCTGTATTTAAAAAACCTGGCGATATCGACAATCATCATCAAGTAAGAAAATCTAAATACGAAGCCTTTTCGATAATTAAACCTAAGGAAAAAGAATTATTTGCGAATTGGATTCAAAATTTAGATGAGCATTTGATTACTAAATTCAAAGATGATTATCTCTTAACAAATCAAACTACAATTGATTTTATAAATAAATACTCAAACTTGTATTACAAAAAAGTAGGCACAACCATTGGAAGTTTAATTAAAAATGAAGTCATACCTCATCACGATTTAGCCTGGAGTATTCATCGCTCAAATGCTATTCAAACAATTGAATGTGATCAAGAACAAGCTTTACAATTTCTTAAAAAAGAATTGCAAAGCATTGAAGGTAATAAGGGTTGGAATTTAATGACCTTTAATGGCTTTGGCATTGGTTGGATTAAGCATTTAGGAAATAGATTAAATAATTATTTACCTAATGAATTTAGGATACTTAAATAAAATATGTCACTTCGAGTAGTATTTGCCAGTTCTTTGCAAATACGTATCGAGAAGCCTATCTTTAAGTTCTCGATACAGCGCAGAAAGAACAGCGCTTACTCGAACTGACAATACAATAACAATTAAAAACAAAATACTATGTTCGGAAAATTTGGAGACATGATGGGCAAATTGCAAGAAATGAAGCAAAAAGCCGATGAAATTAAATTAAAATTAGATTCGACTATTATAAACGTCGAAGGTGCTGGTGGTGATATTAAAATTGCCATTACTGGTAATAGAGAGATTAAATCCTTAAGTATTGCCCCAAGATTACAACATGGAGATAAGGAAGAATTAGAAGAACAATTAACTGTAACCTTAAATAAAGCATTATTTAAAGCAAACGAATTAAATGATAACGAAATGAAATCGGTAGCAAGTGGTATGTTACCAGGCATGTAAAACAAATAACTAAACTAAAAAATGCATTCACCTATTCAAGAACAAGGTTTTTGTATGCAATAAAAGCCAGAGTCTCCTGCGTCGGCTTGTCAAACTCCGTCTCGCTCAATAATTTTGTAGTGAGATACAGATATTCTTTTTTGATGTTCAATTTGAATTTTCCGCCGTTTTCATTAATCTCCAGGGAGCCTAAGCTTTTTTTGTAATCTTCAGCGAGAGAATTCAATGCGTCTTTCAAAGAGCCCTTGGAGGCAATGCCGGTCAGTTCGGACAATTCATTCACATCAACATATCTACCTGTTGTGAACAAAACCGCCTCAATTCTATTCTTTATGTCCTGCATGA
>JAGVZL010000040.1:1508-6042 GCA_018302505.1 Candidatus Woesearchaeota archaeon
GATTTTTAAATGTTTTTACAAAGGTCTCTGTCGCAATAACGGGTGATGATTCTTAAGTCGAATGCGGGTGATAATGAATTTTTACCTGAAATTATAGTATAAGACATTAATATTTCCTCAAAATTTATACATGGGATAAACTTAAAAAATATTTCTATTTTGTAATCATAGAATGGTAACTTTTAAAAATTAGAGAAAATTTACTAAATCATGGAAATTTATTTACCAACAGCGGGAATTAATTTACCAATGTATCTCGGGACAATGATAGGACCTGTTTTTGGAGATATTTTACTTAGAGGTTTATCATCCAGATTAGAAGAGAAAGTCCGAGGGAGGATGTTATTTAACTGCCATAGCCCTGTTTTTATAAAAGATCACTCTGAAACAGAAATTGGAAACTTGGTAGAAGAAAGGGCTAAAGAAATAAAAAGATTAAGACTTCATAACAACTGGCAGTTTGAAAGAGATGATAAAATAGAAGAGAAATTAGAACCTTATATTGATATGCTATTTTCTGAAGAGATATTCTATATTGATAATGAAGATATTCTCTTTAATATTTCTAAATTAAAGAGGGAGGTAAAAAAGAAAGGTGATAAAATAAAAGTTATTCCAGAATATTACGAAGATGAATTTAGGAAATATCTTAAAAGTAAGACACCGCCTCAATCAATAAGAGGTAAATTGAAATATGGCTTTAATCTTAAAAAATTCGGCGCAAATATCATACTTAATCAGGTTTGGGAGCAAGCAATATTTCCGGCTCTTTCCGAAGATAATAAAATTATATTGTCTGGGCCAAATGTTTTAGGACCTTATAGTTTTAGAGCTGCAATGTTATGTGCCTATTCTGGAGATTCGGATATTTACTTAACCATTCACAGCTTAGCAAAAGTAGCTGATTCTCTTAAATCTAGATTAGGAGAAAGAGGAAGATTGCCTATAGATTACATAATTGAATCTTGTTCTGGTATCGTAGATACTCCTGACTTCCTAAGATATATGGCCACATTACCTATTAACGATAGAAAAATTATAACCCTAGACGAAAACAGTTTAACCAAAGCTAGAAAGGCCCTGGTCAAATATTATAATCTTCGTAAAGTCTTAGACAGGGAAGAACCTGAAAAAAAACAAGGAAGCATTGAGGATTATATTAAAACGATATATTGCATTAGTGACAAGTTCTTTAGAGATGTTCATTTAGTTAGTCAAGCATACTCAAAAAAAGAAGAAATTACTTTGTGGAAAAATTGTGTGAGAGATGCCGAATTAATTATTGGGAGAACAATATGAAATTTATAGAAGAGACATTAAAAGAGAATCCCAAAATAAAGTATATAGGCCTATTTGGTTCCAGATCTAGAGGTAACAATTTTTTGAATTCAGATGTTGATTTAGTCTTATTGGGAACTCTCTCAGAAGATATTAAAGAGATAGAAGATAAAGCTGTATTGGAGTTCAATGCACCAAAAGCAGATATTTACCTTCTTAAAAGAGAATCTATAGAGCATCCTACTGTAAATCCAAAAACAGTTACAATGGGGCTTGATTTAATAGAACTATACAGAGATAAAGATGAGAATGAAGTAAGTCTAAACATAGGAGAGCTTGATTCGAAATGGTTTTGCTCTTTTTTAGAATATGAGAGATTAAGAACGCTCGAAATATTTTATGATAAAGAGGCAACGCCAGATTATATTAAAAAAATGCCCGGGGGGAGGAGATCCTATGATGAAATAATTTGGTTATCAAAATTAGCAAATTGGAATATAGACTTGCCTTTAGAATTAAAAGATCACTTAAGTAGAATAAAATTTGGAGTATTAAACCGAGATTGGAAAGAAGAGATTAGCCGACAAAAAATCTCTTTGGATAGGATAATTTTTGATTTAGAATGCAGTTTGGTAGATGGATTGTATAAATCAATGTCTAGGGGGGACTCGGCGCTAGATTATTTATCCAACGAGCTAGCACGGACACTTCGCTCAACAAATCCAAAAGAATTAGAGAAGATTTACTCCAAGAATATAGATTTAAAAAATCAGAACTCGTGGCTAATACAATATGTGTTAGCATTCAATAGCCTTATCCCTGAAGAAATAGCGGAAGAAATAGCTTCTGCACAAAGAGCAAATTTATTCGATTATGAAATAAAAAAATCTTTGTTACAAAATAGAGCAATAAAAAATAGAAGATTTTCAAAAACGGTAGAAATTTTGAGTGAGGACAAAAATCCAATAGTCAAAACATATGCCAACTTGATTAGAGATCAATTATGTTCTATTAATCTGCCCTTTTTAATTTTCTTAATTATCTCTCTTGTATGCTCAATTGAAACTGTCTTATCCTCTTGATCATAAAAAACAAGTAAAGGACAGTTTAATTTTTGCAAATAGTATTCTGGTGACAACTCTTTGAATTTGTGTAGCTGATTTATTAGATTATTAAATTTGATTCTGTATAAATTTTGATACGCTCTTTTTACAAAATCTGACAAATGTGACAAATTTTGCTCTTCATATGTTGTATTATGTTTGTCAAAATCCCAGACGGGGGCCGAAAGTATAATTCTAGAAATTAAATGATTTGATTTTGCTACTATGCTACATGCAATCGCCCCACCAAAGCTTCCCGTTAAAAAAATTAAATCTCTATTTTTAAAAGATTTCTCTTCCATATCCCATAAACTGACTATTTTTCCTCTATTTATATATTTAATGCATTGTGTTATGTCGTCTGATGGATTAGATTCTAAAAAATATCCTTTGCTTTGGAATGATCCTCCATATCTTAAATAAAAAACATTAAACCCATTTTCATAAAAGAATTGCATTAATTCATCTTCATTGTTTGAACTCGGAAAACCAGGCAAAATAATTATAGCATCGACAAAATCATCTTTATGAACTAAGAACTCAAAAAATATTTTATTATAATATGCTTTTAAAATTGGTTTTGTCATAATTACTTTATAACCTTGACATTTATAAAAGATTCGTATTTGTTTAGCTGATTTTTGAGAATTCTGTTATTTGGTAACTGTTTAGCTAACCGTATAGATATTCCCTTTAATTAGGTTACTACATCACAATAATATTTATATACTATCTATTCTTAGTTTATATATGAAAAGAGACGATGGTAGAAGTATTTCTAGAGACGCTTTAGAAAATTATCGTTTTCAGGCTTTAAAGTTAAGAAAAAATGGATGGAGGGTAACAAAGATTGCAGAGGCATTTGGACTTCATGTAAAAAGTATCTCAAGATGGTTTGTTAAAGCTTCAAAACATGGAGAACAGAGTCTTAAAAAAACAAAAGCAAAGGGCGCAAAACCAAAATTATCAATAAAAGAAAAAACAGAGATTATTAATTGTCTTAAAGAATCTGCAATGGATTTTGGATTTGAAACTCCGTTGTGGACTGCAAAAAGAGTCCAGCAGTTAATTATCAAAAAGCATAATATAAAAATTCACATATCAAAAATTTGTGATTGGTTAAAAAAAATTGGACTAAGTCCACAGAAACCAAAGAAAAATCCGCCACAAAGAAATGAAAAATTAGTTAAAAGATGGATTAAAAACGAATGGCCTAAAATCAATGAACACCGACGGAAATGGCAGGCAATATTATATTTTATTGATGAAGCTGGGATTTCTTTAATTCCTTATGTTGGAAGAACATGGGCTCCCAAAGGAAAAACTCCGACCATTAGCGTTACGGGAAATCGCGGAGGTTTTTGTGTTTCTTCTGGAATTACTCCTGCTGGAAAATTAATATTTAGAATTGAAAAAGGAAAAGTTAATTCAAATTCACATTTGGATTTTTTACAAAAGATAATAAAACAGCATCCCAAAAGAAAAGTTATAGTTGTAGCCGATAATGCGTCATCCCATAAATCTAATTTGATAAGAGGATTTGTTGAAAGCAATAAACAGAGGTTTGCTCTGTATCACATTCCACCTTATTCCCCAGATTTAAATCCTGATGAACATATATGGTCTTATTTGAAAGCATATGAACTTAAGGCGCATCAAGCTCAAACAGTTTCCGAGTTGAAGAAACTAACAAATAAGAAAATGCAAAAAATACAAAGAAATGCTAATCTTATAAAATCTTTTTTTATGAAGAATAAGGTAGCTTAATCACAGGGAATATCTATATTATGTCTTTACTTGCTACATGGAGATTAAGAAACCTTAATACTTATAATATGCTAAGGACAAGTCTTAGCAATTATTCATAAGAGCTAAACAGTTACACAAAATAGCAAAACTTAAATATTCCAAAAATAAAAATTATTAACAAAAAAGAGGTGGAGATGTTTTGAAAGGAATATTCGTTGTCTTGGTTGTTCTCGGTCTTCTCATAAATATTAACTATGTTAGTTCTGACGTACTCTGTCCTGGAGATAATGACGCCGCAACAAGTTTTGGAGATTTATGCGGAGATATAGATGGAGAATTTATTGATTGCTGTGATGAATATCAATTAGAATGTTACGCAGGATATCAGGAAGCCGGTTTATGCG
>JAGVZL010000040.1:6055-6967 GCA_018302505.1 Candidatus Woesearchaeota archaeon
GAAGGAGAGGTGCATAGTGAATGTATAAATTACCAGTGTGTAATTACAGAAGGTGTTGGAAATGATGAATGTTCAAATGATAATGATTGTGATAATGGAAATGGTCCAATAGGAGATTGTGATAATGGAGATAGTCAAACAAGAAATTGTCATATTTGGGGATGTACATATGGAACACAAACAAGAACTTGTACTCAGGATTTATTCTGGGGTGGATGGAATTCATGCTCAGGAAATTTCCAATATTCAGATTGTAATGCTTTAATATTTGTAACAGACGAGGCTTTTCAGGGAAATCTTTTCAATAATGATGGGGATTATGATTTAAACAGGGCAAATCAATTATGCCAGAGTGCATCTGATAATGCTGGTTTAAATGGCGAGTGGAAAGCATTATTATCGCAGGTACAATATGTAGATTTAGGACCTACTATTTCACTACAAGAAAAATTAAATTCTTTATATTCAATTAGTCAGGACTTTTATAATCTAAATTACGAGTTAGTTGCAGAAAGTACAAGTGAATTGTTAAATCAAAATAATAATAACTTGCAACATGCAATCTCTTACAATGAATATGGTCAAAGTGTTGGGGTTTCTAATGTATGGACAGGTTCTTTGACTAATCCTAATGATAATGGAATGGGTTGTTTTGCATTTGTTGATAATCAAGCTAGAGCTTGGTATCATAATCAAATTGAGGGATATGGAGAAGTTGGAAGAGTAGGATTATTAAGTTCTAGTTGGTTTTATAATCAGCTAATAACATGTAATTCTCAAGCAAGATTGTATTGTGCTGGTTCAAAAATATTTGGATGCACTCCCGGCGATACTCAGACAACAAACTGCGAAACTGGAATTGACAACTGCCCCGTCGGAACTAAAACAAGAACATGCGATAATGGGGTATGG
>JAGVZL010000004.1 GCA_018302505.1 Candidatus Woesearchaeota archaeon
AATATATTCTAAGAAAACACTCAGAAAAGTTCACAGGCTTCTCAAAAACATTTGTTTATTTTTTAAAAGAGAAAAAATCTATTCTTTTGTTAAATTTTATAATAACTTTCTTTAAATTATTTATAGGAGCTCTTACAGCAAAAATTGTATTTTTAGCTTTGGGATACAACATTCCTATAGTTTTTCTAATATTAATACATTCAGCAGTAACAATCTCAATATTAATCCCGATATCATTTAATGGAATAGGAATCACGGATGCATTCTATATATTTTTATTGAGTTATTTAAGTGTTAATGCAAGCATTGTAATAGCCCACAATTTATTTATGCTAATCACGAACTACTTCATTGCATTTTTATCTGTATTGTTTCTTGACAATAAGAATTAATTACTCTTCATCCAGTCTTCAATGGTTAATTTCAAACCCTCTCTTGAAGATATTTTTGGCTTAAATCCCAATTCTCTTTTAATTTTGCTTATGTTTGCAAACTGATTCTTGCTCATATAATTTATTCTATGGTATGTAAGTAATGGCTGTTGTTGTTTAATCAGCTTTGCTAAAAATTTAAGATAAGGCACGGCAGTTCTTGCCAACCATATTGGTAAATATATTTTGGGAATATTAACTCTTAAATTCTCAGCAACACAGCCTACAATATCTTTAAACATTAAAGGGGTTTCATCACCGATTAAATAAGTCTGCCCAATAGCTTTCTTACTTCTACTTACTAAGATTATCCCATCCATCAAGTTGTCAATATAGCACAAATGCAAAAAATTATCTCCGTTTCCTATAAAACAGAATTTCTTATTTTTTATAGCTGAAAACATGTTCACAAAACCAAGATTTAATCCGGGGCCATATGTAACAGTAGGCTGAATAATTACAGCATCCATTCCTTTTTGCATATATTCCTTGACAATTTTCTCTCCCATTCTTTTTGTCTTTCCAAAATAGGAAGTTAATCCTTTTTGCGGAGTTTCCTCATTTGCCGGTTTCTCAGTATAACCATAAACTGAAAATGTGCTAAAATGAATAAATTTCTTAATTTTGGCTTTATAACTCTCTTCAATAATATTCCTTGTTCCATTAACATTTACATCGTAAACAATTTTTCTTGGCACACCATATATAATAAATCCCCGTAAACTAATTCAACATCAATCAATCCATTAACATTACTATTCTTCCTAACCAAGCATCTAACTTTATATTTTTCTTTTAATAATCTTCTAACCAAATGTCTTCCTATAAATCCACTAGCCCCTGTAACTAACGCTCTCATTTTGTTAATAAACCAAATAAATACCTTTTTATAAATTCTTATTATCAAAAAGCAACTATAGTAAACTTTATAAGATTAGGGAAATCTTTTAATACAATGGCGGACATAATCTTAATTAATCCACATGGAACTAAATTCGTAGGTGATTTTACTTTACCACTGGGATTGCTTCAGTCAGCAACATATATTAGCCAGAATTATAATGTTAAACTCCTAGACCTAAGGGTTAAACCTAATTGGAAGGCTTCTTTATTAGAAGAATTAAAGAAAGGACCTTATTTTGTGGGAATTTCAACAATGACAGGTCCGAACCTTATTTCAGCATTAGAAATATCAAAATTTGTAAAGGATAATTCAAACGCTTTGGTTGTTTGGGGAGGCATTCACGCAACAAGCCTTCCTATAGAAACAGCAAAAGAACCTTTAGTAGATATTGTGGTTAAAGGCGAAGGAGAGGAGACATTTAATGAGCTTGCAGATTCAATTATTAATAATAGACCATTAAATAATATAAAAGGTGTTTATTACAAAAAAAATGGGGTGGTAAAATCAAATCCTGACCGTCCACCTATAGACCTTAATAAACTCCCACAAATACCATTTGATATTTTGGATGATGTTGAGAAATATGTATGGGAGGGGGAAGATGGAAACAGAGTTATGAGTTATATGAGTTCAAGGGGGTGCCCACAACAATGTACTTTTTGCTATATTACTGATTTTTACAAGTCCAAATGGAAATGGTTCGATGCAGAAAGGGTTTTAGATGATTTTGAATATATGGTTAACCGTTTTAAACTTAATCATATATATGTAAATGATGATAATTTCTTTGTTGATTTAAAACGATCAGAAGATATTGCTAGAGGAATCCTAGACAGGAAAATAGATATCAGTTGGGACGTCTTAGGTGCTCATTCAGCCTCGGTATTAAGAATGACTCCTGAGTTTATTAAAACACTAGATAAAAGCAGATGTAGAGGAATGCTAATAGGTGCGGAAACAGGTTCACCAAGAATTCATAAATTAATTAGAAAGAATATAACCCCAGAAATGCTTATCAGAGGAAATAAAAAATTTATTGGCACAAATATAATACCGACATATTCTTTTACAAGCGGTTATCCAACAGAAACAAAACAAGAACTCCAGATGACTGTTGATTTATTATTTAAATTATGGAAAGACAACAAGAATATAGTACCTGGTAATATTAAACCATTAATGCCTTACCCAGGAACCCCACTTTATCAGATAGCTTTAGAATATGGATTTAATCCACCAAAGACAGCAAAAAATTGGGCAGATATAACATGGGATAATTATATGAAATTAGATCTTCCTTGGATGACTCAGAAAGAGAAGAGATTAAGAGTTGATTTATATTATGCAACAGTACTTATGAATCCAGAATACATGTTTATAAGAAACAAATTATTCAAGACAGTAACCTCTATAGTTAGCCCAATAATGAAATTTAGAGTTAAAAATCTAAATTTTAATTTACCTTTGGAACTTAGTGCCGCACGTACAATCCATCATGGACTACTTTGATTCTTAACAATAAAATTACCAATAGCCAGAACATCCAAATTTCCCTTTTTAAAAGATCTTACTGCATCTTCAGGGCTACAAACAATTGGTTCTTCATGCATATTAAAACTAGTGTTGATAATTGTGGGTATGTTCGTTAATTTATGATATTCTTTAAGAATTTTATAGTAACTTGGGTTTATTTCTTCATTAATTAATTGGGGTCTAGCTGTATTATCAACATGAACAACCGCAGGGCTTTCTTCTCTCATTCTATCGTTGCAATCAAAAGTTATTGTCATAAATTTAGCGGCATGCTCCCCTCCTTTATAATTCAAATAGTAGTCACTTTTGAATTCTTCCAAGGTAACTGGAGCGAAAGGCATCCACTCCGTTCTACACAAGTTTTTATTCAACCAATCATTAACAGTTTTATCCCCGGCATGATATAAAATACTTCTATTACCTAAAGCTCTTGGACCATATTCCATCTTACCATTAAACCTGGCAACAACCTTCTTTTCAGATAATAACTTGGCAATTTCTTTCTCAACATGATTATATTTCTTATATTTTAAATTATATTTCTTTAGAGTCTCCTCTATCTCTTTCTCAGAATATTCTACGCCGAAATAAACATCATCAATATTGATTGGTTTTCCTCCATTGACATATAAGGCAGCACCTAAGGCTAACCCCCCATCACCCATATTTGGATGTATGTATACAGAATCAATATTATCAAGTTCTAGGATTTTCTGATTTAATTTAACATTAGAAAAAACTCCCCCTGCCAAAACAACATTTCTTAACCTGGTTTTATCCAGCCAATGGCTGACAAATTTAATGGTTTCATTTTCTAAATGTTTTTGAACACTGGCAGCTAAATTTTCTTTTTTGAAATCTCTGCCAATCTCTTTTAATATTTTCTCCTTGCTTCTTTCATGTTTGGTATTGGATATATTAGTAAATCCACCATTGTTAAATACAACCATCTTATTAAACAGGCTTATATATATTGGATTCCCATAAGCTGCCAATCCGGTTATTTTTCCTTCATGTCTAAGGGGTTTGAAACCACAAATCTCAGTCACATAAGAATATAGTTTTCCTATTGAGTTATATGAATTTACTTCTTTTAATTTTGTCAATTTCCCACCATTGCCAACAAAAACAGTAGCTGACAAAGCATCACCAGCAGCATCTGAAGTAATGACCAATACATTATCCTTGCCAGAAGTATAGTAAGCACTTGCAGCATGAGAGGTATGATGATCAATAAAATCCACAGGACAATTAAAACCATATTCTTTCAAAATTCTCTTAATTTCGTCTTGTCTTCTCTTAAACATAATACTAAATAAGCCTTTATGAATTCTTGTCCATGCTCCTGTCTTAAAAAAGCATCCGCCAAAGCGGCTAAGTGAAGACATAGCCTTTCTATTTATGTTATCTAATTTTTCGCCGCCAAAAGACCTCGATTCTTCAACTAACTCAATATATTTTGAACCAACAGCAATTCTGTCAACATCATTTGCTTTATATTTTTTCAACAATAATTCTATAGATTTTTTCGGAAAACCAGTACACAATTTAATTCTGTTTAATCTTTCTTCATTTATAGCAAAAATTATCTTTCCATCTTCAATCAATGCTATTCCTGCATCATGAGTATCTATTATACCTAAGATTTTCATAGTAAAAAAGTTATAAAAAGCTTTTATAAACTTATTTATGTCGACAGCATCTCCGAAAAATACTGATTAAACAATTAAGTTTAAAATAACCTCTTTTTTAATTAAACTCATGAAAATAGGACTATATTTGAGCAGTGTGGATAAATTACAAAGATATATACCTTTCATACCTCTTTTAGAGGGAAAAATATTGGATGTTGGAGGTGGAATAGGTAATTTGTATGACTTATCTAAAAAGAAGATAACTGTGTTTGATATTGATGAAAGAGAATTAGAGATCGCTAGAAAGAAAGGTTTAGAAACAGTAAAGGGCGATGGTAGTAATTTGCCTTTCAAAGATAATAGTTTTGATACAGTAATAAGCGTAGCTACTTTAGAACATATTCCTAAAGAAAACAGAAGTAAATTCTTAAAAGAACTAAGAAGAGTTGCTAAGAAGAAGGTTTTGATTTACACTCCTTATGGAGAAATTGGGGAAGAGTATGATAAGAGGTTATACAAGTTTAGGAAGAAATTAGGGAAAGATGATAGGTGGACTAGAGAGCATATTCAAAATGGTTTACCTAAGATTGAAGAAATAAAAAATATATATCCTAATGCTAAAATAAAAAGGATTCAAAATGCTAAAACCTGGTATTTTATTATGATGTTACAGACCATTCCGATAATAAATAAGATTTTACCTGGGATTTTTTATTTATTGCTAAAACCAATTCAGAATATGGAACCTACTGTTGGTTTGTTAATTAGGGAGGAGTTTTAAGTTACCTTAATAAAAATTTAAGATTATTTTACTTTTCAGTAATATTATTTTATAGGGTATTGACTACTTATATTGGCTAGTTGCTAGGATTTGATAAGAATTTTTCCCATTTCTCACCTATTTTTTTTATGTCATAATTTTCTAGGACTTTCTTTCTTCCATTCTTCCCTAATCTTTCTCTTATCTTATTATCTTTAATAACTAGATTTAATTTATCTCTTAAAATGTTTATATTTCTTTGTGGTATTAAAAAACCATCTTCTCCATTTGTAATTATCCTCTTTGGACCAATGCAGTCAGTAGAAATAACTGCCAAACCAGAGGACATTGCCTCTAACACAGACAATCCAAAAACCTCCTCCCAATTCTCAGTTTTATAAGAATTCAAAACAAAAATACTGCTTTGATTAAACACATT
Source organism: Candidatus Woesearchaeota archaeon (assembly GCA_018302505.1). Lineage (GTDB taxonomy): Archaea > Nanobdellota > Nanobdellia > SCGC-AAA011-G17 > ARS1403 > JAGVZL01. The sequence continues at coordinate 5,702 of JAGVZL010000004.1, forward strand.
AGCCAATTTCTCTCTATTCCATATCTCTCCAAAATACTCTATATTGTCTCCTTTAATCAAAGGTTTCAATTTTCCATTCCCAACAAAAGTAAAAGTAATATTTTTGAATTCTTCGCTCAATGTTATTAAATCTAAAATCCCTTTCTCTTCTTCTAGCCTTCCAACATACAACACATTTAACCTCTTTTTTTCAGGTTTAAATAGTTCAGTATCAACACTATGATAAATTATTTCAATATTATCCAAGACTTTTGCACAAGCATCATTAACTCCAATCTTTTTAGTTTTCTTTAAAAACAATCTCCACAAAAACCTATTCCAAAACCAATTACTCCTTCCTCTTTTTTGATCCCAATGAGGCCAAGAAGTATAATAGATTAAATCTTTTTTAATCAATTTCAAAAATAATAGATAGTAGACAGCATTACTATAAGGACTGAAGCCTAGTAGTATTTTATCACTAAAAAGAAGCTTTATAGGAGCAATCCACGAACTAAAAACACTTCCTTTTATGTATTCTTTTTTCTCTCTTTTCAAAAATAATTTTAATTTCAATAGGGGTAAATAAAATAATCTTGAATCAATTATTTCTAATTTTATCTTTTTTTGCTCTTGTAAGTATCTCAAAGGTTGAAAATATACTTCTGTAGGACATTCAGTGTATATCGTTAATTTCATAATATTAAGCTATAAACAAACCCTTTTAAATTTATTTAATAAACCTTCCAAGCACCATATTAACCTTAGTAAAATTTATGCCTATCTTGTCTTCTACAAATTTAATTACTACAGCATCTTCTCTTTCAAAGCTTCTGGTTACTAATAATAAACCACCGTATAATATCACCATAAAGATTATAGTTAGTATCAAAGTAAATATGTTTATCTCATAGAATCTAGCTACATATTTCACAATAGCAGAAACAACCAATATAGAAAATACTATTTTAATATAATTAAGCTTAAACGGAATAATTTTAGTTATTGAAATTGATTCTATTGTAAGAAGCACTGATCTGATTGTAAAAATAAATCCAGTAGCAATTGCCGCACCAACTATCCCATATTTAGGAATTAAAAAAATATTCAATAAAATATTTCCAACAGCCATTATTACTGTATTAAACAAAATTATTTTAGTTTTTTTAATAACCAATAATAAAGATTGAATAGTGCTTGCTATGTATCCAATAAAATAACCAGTTCCTAAAACTATTAAAGAAGATGAAGCAGTTACATAATTGTCTCCAAATAAGATTCTCAGAATGTCTTTGGAGAATAAATAAAATATACTTAATAAAATTAAATTTAATCCAAATACCCATTTTGTAACAGTTCTGTAAACAACTCTAAACTCTTCTTTTTTGTGTTTTGCATATAATTCAGTCAAAATAGGAACAAATAATATAAGTAAAGCATAAGGCAGCATAAACATCAAAAATGCAGTTGGTTGTGCAGCATTGTAAATTCCAACTTGTGCTTCAGGTAAAAAGTAGCCTATCATCAAGGTATCAGTCCATAAAATAAGTGAGAAAATAAAATTACTAAATAACAAAGGTATTGAATAAGCCACTAGTTCTTTATTCAAAAACCTGGAAGTTTTAAATTTCAAAACAGAGAATACTTTTTTCTCTAAATAATAAACCGCCAAAATAAAACTCAAGATTATAGACAAGGTAAAAGCTAAAGTTGCTCCTAAAAGCTTAAATCCTAAAATAAAAAATATTATAGTTAACAAAACTTTCAAAACATTCTCTAAAATATTTTTTGAATAAACCTCGTATTGAACTTTCTGAAATGCTTTGAATGTATTAAACAAAACTTCTCTTATTGAATTAAAAGGTAAAGCAATAGCAATTATTTTTATAACTAAACTTAATTCTTCATTATTAAAAACATTAACAGATAACCATCTTGAGAATACAAATAACAAAACAGCTAAAACTAAACTTAATGGGAATATTAAATTAAATGAAGAAACTAATATTTCTTTTATTTTAGAGAATTCTTCTTTACCTTTGTAAAAAGAAACATATCTTAAAACACCTTGATTTAATCCTAAAACCGAAAGAGTAGTAGCAATTCCTAGTAAAGCAATACCAATAGAAATCAAACCATACTGCTCAGCTCCCATCCTTGCAACTATAACCCTATAAGCATATCCTAATAATTTAGAAATTACAAGACCTAAGAGTACAATAAAACCGCCCTTCGCGATTTTCCTTAAAGATTCATCTCCTTCCATCCAATTTATTATAAAAAGAGTATTTAAAAATTAATCTAAAAAGAGAAATATTTATGATTTATAAACCATAAGTTGTTTCTACTTCCGTCTTATTATATGTACCATTAGTTAAACTTTTTAATCTTGACATCACATCAGACAATCTTCTCTCGCCACCTCCACACAAAGCTTCTTTTCAGTGAACGCTTTTTAAAGAGCTCTTTTGAATAGTTATCAATAATTCTCCTTTAAATTTTATAGGTTCTGAGATATTATAATCTTCAAAATTCTTTTTTATATTTTCCAAAGACCTCCATTTTATATAGAAAAGATGCTTTTGAGTTTTTTTGTTTATTGGAGTTAAAATAAATATTCCTTTGTCAGATAAGCAAGATTTAATATTATTAAAAGCAAATTCCAGTTTACTATCGTTTACAATATGTTGTATAACATCCATCATTATTATTAAATCATAAGAACCTTCTAATTTTTCCTGAGTCACATCTTTTTTTATAAAACTATATTTTGGAAACTTAGATTCTAATTTAGAAAAGAGAATATTAGTTATATCTATGGCAGTATAATTCTTGACTTTTAATTGGTTCATAATATTTGTATAAAAACCATTTCCTAGACCTATTTCAAGCACTTTTAAAGTCTTAGGGTTTAAGTTTTTATTTCTCAATATATTAATAAAGATAGTTTCAGCCCATTTGTACATTCTATAATTCTCTTCTTCTGAAATTCCATCATTGCTAGCCCCTTTAATATTTAAATCGTATTTTAAAAACCTGTCATGCCAGTATTTCTCAACGTTATAATCCTCTTTATTTCCATATTTGATAGGTTCAACTATCTTCTTTCTAAAGGCTCGTGAAATAAATCCAAATATCATTTTAACTAAATCCAAGCATCACACTTATGCTTTTTGGCAACTCCTTGAAAAGGATCCAAAAGGTTATACAGATTATCACAACAAAATAATAAACGTTATTGGGCAAATAATCTCCATAAACTTACTTTGTTTAATATATCTGTCATAATTTCTTGGTATCCTATTTACATTATTTCCACAATCTTTATAAAACTACTTGAGAGAACCATATTATGCCAACAATAAAGGAAATAAGAAGCTATTATAATAAGGATGCTGGTCCCAATATCATAAGAAACTTAAGCAGAGCAACTGCAGCATATTGGGCGAGAATTCTACTTTATACTTCAATAACAGGAAATCAAGTTAGTTTAATTATGGGAATTTTGGCAATTATATCTTCTATTCTATTCGCATTTGGAAGCTATGGTTATATTTTAACAGGAGTTATTTTACTTTATTTACAAAGAAATTTAGATGACGTAGATGGTTTAATAGCAAGATACAGAGGTTCTGCTTCTATGAGGGGGATATATGTTGATTTAATCATTTCAACAATGACTGGACCTTTAACTTACATGGGGTTGACTTTAGGTGTCTTCAAGATGACTAATAGTATAATATTCTTGACATTTGGACTATTAGCAACCGCCTTTTCATTACTTGCAGAATCTCCACCCTATCTAAAACATCAAGGCTTAGTAATGAAGCTAATACAATATTCAAGAGGGGAGAAACTTGATGATCTAAAGAATAAATCTTTTAAAGAATCTCCACTAACAGCTAAAAAACAAGAACTATGGAAAAAATATGCAACTAAATCTTTAGAGTTTTTAGGATTTTACTATTCATTATTTTTACTATTACCATTAGCAATATTTGACTTAACACCCTGGTATTTAGTCTTTTACGGAATAACTCTTCCATTAAAATGGTTGGTTCTAACATTTTATGAATTCAAAACAAGTTATAATCATTTAGAATATCTTTTTAAACCTTATCAACCAAAATAAATAAATAAAATGGAACCAAAAAAAGTGTATATTGGAATGTGTGCTGATTTATTACATCATGGCCATATCAATATAATTAAGGAAGGTGCAAAATTAGGAGATGTTACAATAGGATTACTTACAGATGAAGCCATGGCAACATACAAAAGACTTCCACTATTAGAATTTGAGCAAAGAAAAGCAATTGTTGAAAACCTTAAAGGTGTTAAAGAAGTTATCCCACAACCAACTTTAGATTATGTTCCAAACTTAAGAGCATTTAAACCTGATTTCGTTGTCCATGGAGATGATTGGAAAACAGGAGTTCAAAGAAAGACAAGAGAAAGAGTTATAGAAACTTTAAAAGAATGGGGTGGGCAGTTAATAGAACCGGCATATACAAAAGATATCTCTTCAACAAAATTAAACAAAGGCTTAAAGGAAATGGGTATTACTCCTGAAATGAGAATGAAAAAATTAAAGAGGCTAATTAAAGCAAAACCAATGATAAGGATTTTAGAAGCACATAATGGTTTAACAGGTTTAATTGTTGAGAATACTAAAGTTGAGAAAGATGGAAAGATAGAAGAATTTGATGGCATCTGGATTAGTAGTTTAACAGATTCAGCTGCAAAAGGAAAACCAGACATAGAATATGTAGATTTTACATCAAGATTAAATACAATAAATGAAATTCTAGAAGTAACAACAAAACCTATAATTCTAGATGGAGATAGTGGTGGATTAACTGAACATTTCACATTTATGGTTAAGACTTTAGAACGTTTAGGAGTCTCAGCAGTAATAATTGAAGATAAAATTGGGTTAAAACAAAATTCCTTAGAGGAAAATGGCAATGCCCAAGAACAAGATAGTATCCAAAATTTCGCAAGAAAAATTTCAGAGGGGAAAAAATCACAAGTTACAGATGATTTTATGATTATTGCAAGAATTGAAAGTTTGATAACAGGAAAAGGTTTGGAAGATGCGTTGAATAGAGCTAAAGCATATATTAATGCTGGTGCGGATTGTATTATGATTCATAGTAAAGAAAAAACACCTGATGAGATTTTAGAGTTTTGTAGGGAATATGATAAATTTGAGAATAAAATACCTTTAGTCGCAGTTCCTTCAACTTATAGCCAGATAAGTGAAAGAGAATTAATTGAAGCGGGGGTAGATATTGTAATCTACGCAAACCATCTTATAAGAAGCGCTTTCCCTGCGATGGTTAAAACTGCAGAATCAATACTATTAAATCAGAGAGCCCATGAAGTTGAAGAAAAATGCGTGCCAATATCCACTTTTTTGGATCTTATTAAAAAGAATCTTTAAAAAAGAGTTGTTAATTAAAATATTGGGGGAATTAATGATAAAGCCGAGTAAGTTTTATGAAGCCTTGAAAGGTAATGGGGTAGATTTTTTTATTGGCGTTCCTGATTCCATATTGAAAGATTTTTTGGAAGTAAGGTTTATCGTGGAACTATAGCAAAAATAGTTGATGCGATAGAAACTCCAAATATATTCAGGAACCCCAAATTGGCCGGTAAGGTCTCTATAGAACAGAGAGAGGCAATTTATAAAAGACTGGAAAAAGAATTACCTCTAATAAAACATGGTTCTTCAATAGGTGGAATACTTGAAACCACTAAAACCTATGATTTTCAGGGAAAATCAGTAGAGATACCCGTAAGGAAAAGAATAACTCTTAAAAATGACAAAGGTGAACCTATCCTTAATGAAAAAACAGGCAGACCCGAAACAAGGGAACTTTTATCTTTTAGAGAAACCGGAATAGTTGGACATAAAACAGAAGGCGTTGGTATTAAGGATGAAGGGTTAGGGTTAAAGAGAAGGCTTCCAAATAGAGCCATAGATAGAATGAATGACACTATGAGAGATATTCTTAGAAAACGCCTTGGGTTGGCCCCAATCGGTGATCCAGGAGAGAACAAAAGGAATTATCTTGATAGGTTAAAACAGGAAAAAGCAGAACTGGCGAAGAAAAGAAGAGAAGAGAAAGTAAACTATTATCTTGAAAAGAGAGCATCTAGAAAGTTTAAACAAAGGTTTGAAGATAAGTTTAATAAACTAAAAGATATGGTATCTGCAAAAGACAGAAGGTTTTCTGAGGTACTAAAGAGAAGGATCCATGGGTTAAAGTATAAATTTGTAGTTGACGATACTCCTAAAGAAAAAGAGTATACTATAGACAATAGGGAAAAACCTGGGTATGAGAGTCCTAAATATACTCCTCAAGAAGCATCTAAACGTCTGGAGACTGCCATAGGAAAGTTTCCTGAAGTAGTAGGTAATGATGGACCTATCAAAAAGGGTAATTTTGAGAACAGGCCTACTAAAAAAGGTAAGTTTGTGCCTCACTATAGGACTTTCGGTTATGCAGTGGTTGATGAAGCCGGCAATCTTGTAAGAATGAAAACAAGTTATGGAGAAGGTAACTTAATTGTTTCAGATCCCGAGGGTCCTTTTATTCCAAAAGGTTTTAAAACAATGGCCATAGGGTTTCAGCATAAAAACGTACAGG
>JAGVZL010000005.1 GCA_018302505.1 Candidatus Woesearchaeota archaeon
AAAAATTAAACTTCATTATACGCTGGAATTATAACTATTAATTTCATTTAATACATCTAAGAATACTCCTATTTTATCTTAAAATTTAAATTTATAAATATTTATATTATGTAAATTTTCTGTGAAATATGAACTTTATCTATAAGCCTTATAACACAAAATCACACTTTTTCATCCAAAATATAAAAGATTAATCCATAGCCCTCATTATGGGGCTTTCCAAATCGTTCATTGTAATCGGAATTGATTTCTCTTCAATTAAAGAAGATATCATTAAGAAAATTAGTAAAGAATTGTTTCTAACTACTATTTTTAGTTCTGTTTTCTTCATATTGACAAGCAGATCTTTATTCACGCCATATTCGCTTAATAATTCAGAAGCATTCAAAACCTCAACACCAACAACATTTCCTTCCTTATCAAGTTCTATATGAAATTCTCCAATTATCACATTAGCATAAACACTGGAATCCTCTTTGTAGACATATAATAAATCATTAGATTTGTCATAGTCAAATTTAAGGTTCTTTACAGTATATTCTCTTTTACTTCTGGTAGTATTTGATTGCCTCATCTTGTATTTTCCTTCTTATCTTAAAGATTGTTATTAAATATAAACATTTTGGTTTAATGCTTATAGGTATTTTAAACATTCGGTTTTTGCTCAATTTAAAATAGAGATCATAAATTTGTTCGTAGTTTGGATTTTTAGATTTTGATACACCAGCCAAAACTAACTTATCGGGTTTAAGTATGTTTTTAATTACTTCTTTTCTATCTATCTTAAGTCTGTCTAATTTCAATGTAAAGTGAGGTTCATTATACTCGATATTTTCCTTCTTATATTTTTTAAGAGTACTTCTTAATCTTTCTATATTCTCTTTTTTAATTCTAACCTGCATTTTATCTTATTTTCATAACAAACTATTTAACTTTTATTATACTCAAAAACATTGTAAATCTTCTGTGAAGAATGAACCCATCTAAAAATTAAACTTCATTATACGCTGGAATTATAACTATTAATTTCATTTAATACATCTAAGAATACTCCTATTTTATCTTAAAATTTAAATTTATAAATATCCCGCACCTAATAATCCAAAAATTAAGTGGTCAACCTTTATCCGTTTCAGATAGTTTCTTTAATATTTTTTCAATAAACTTATTCATTCTTTCCAAAAATTCGTGAAAATCTTCTCCAATAGGTCTAAGCAGTAAATATTCTTCACTACCTAAACTTATAATAGGCTTGCTTTCTAATTTATCTTTAAAATTTACTCTATATTTCTCAAATTTCATTGCATTTTCAACTTTGGAAATAATTTCAAATTCAAATTTTTCAAATTTTAGCTTCTTATCTTTCCCAATCATGTAAACATCTATGAAGTCTCTTGCCTTCACTCCTTTCCTGGTTAAAATAGCCCTAATTTTTTCAACTAAAATTTCTTTTAAATCATAGACATATAAATTAATATCTTTCAGTAGGAATTCGCTTTCTTCAGGAAATATAAGGGAAAATTCTTTTTTAATATCTTTATCAATCATCGTATTTGCAGTTTTCTTTCTAACAGGATAAAATAACACTTCTCTGTAATTTACCTGTATTTTGATAAACTCATTATTATCCCATAATTTAAACGTTGCATAAGCATTGCTTCCTCCAAAATCAAAATATTTCTTATTTCTTTTGTCAGCTTTAAAATCCAAATTTAATTTCTTGCTTATTTTCTCTAGTAAAGATGCTAAATAATTTATTTCAATTGAGAGTAATTTTCTTATTTGTTTTTCCGATTTATTTTTTAATATTTTAGTATTAAGCCATGTAAAATCCAAATCTTCTGAAAATCTATAATATCCTAGATGACATTTCATTAAGCAAGTTCCACCTTTAAACGCATATTCTGAGTCAAATTTCCTATTCAATAACAATTCAAATAATAATCTATGGAGAATAACATCTTTTTCAATTAATTCTTTCTGCTTAACATTGGTTTTTTCTGCTAAATAATCAATTATCTCTTTTCTTATCATATTATTTCCTCTATAAATTTTGTTACAGATTTTGAGTAATTATTACTATAATCTAAAATCTTTTTCTTATTAGCAGATTCAAGATATTCATTTACTTTATTTTTTATTTCAGAATTTTTTTTACTATTATATTTGGAAAAGTAGATAATATCTAAAATTGTTTTTTCAATATCTGAGTAGGGATATTTTTCCCTTTTAATTCCTGACAGAAATAAGTCTTTTTTGGCTTTAACAAATCTTATATTATGATTAAAAATTTTTATTATATTTTTCCTGAATATTTTATCTGATATTATGGTATCTATGGCTATATATTCATGAGTTAGATTATTTAATTTTAAAGCTGTTTCAAGTCCGAAATACCAGTTTTTTATATTTTTTATTTTTAATGCTTCTGATATTGCTTCTTTATAGGAAACATCTATTTTCTTTAATTTTCTTTCTTCTATGCCTTTTAAATAAAATATGCCCCTTAATATTCTTACAATGTAGTTGTTTGTTAAAAGATATTTTACTGCCGAGTAATAGTCTAATTTTAATGGTTCAATTAAGTCTTTAATATCTTCTTTTGTAATGTACTTTTTATTGAAATTTCTATGCAATTTTTCAACTAATATTCTGTATGACATTTTATATCGTATTTATATATTTTTTATATAATTATGATATATATCTTATTTATATAGTTTTCTATAATTAACCGTTGGCAATCTATAACCTACAATACTTTTATCAAGAGAGAAAATTCATAGTTAAGCATTAATATTCTCATTTTAACCCCTACAACTTAGAACTAAAGATGATTTTAAAAGCATTTCTATGACAGAGAATTATCAGCCATCTAAAAATTTCCAACTTTACTTTTTTCTATACCCAAATAACTTATTATACCTATCATGGTCTATATACTCTAGAATAAAAGCAATTATTTTCACATCATCGCCTATTAAAGTATAAAGTAATCTCCAATAACCAACAAGCTCAACTCTAAATATCTTATCTGTTCCATATTCATTAATAATATTTTTAGTAATATACCCTCTTGGAATCAAATCCCCATATCTGTAATCGGCTTTTATGTTTCTTAAAGCATTATTTATTGAAGTTAACAATTGCTCATAAGTAGGTTTCTTTTTTGCTTGTTTTCCCTTTGCTACGGATTCTTGCAATTCTCTATATTCTTTATAAGCTTCTTCACTAAATTTAACCTCTGTTTCTTTCTTCATTTACATTACCGTTATCCCTTTCTTCAATTTTTCCTTTAACTTTTTGCTGATATCCTCCTTGTAAATCCATATAATCCCCTCTTTTAAAAGAGCTATTTTTCCAGAATCCTCCAAATATTCCAAAATCAAATTTAAGGTTGGTCTCATTATCTTCTTATTTAGTTTTCTATCTATTTCATTTTTTGACAGAGGATTTTTTTCTCTTCTTATCACTCCTTCGACATTCAATACGGTATCCAATCTTGGGTAATGTAATATTGCCATTTTATAAACTTATAATATGATAACTCTATGGGATATATAAACTTATCGGTCATTAGTTATCTCTTAAACTTCATTAAACGCTGGAATAACTATGACTAGTTTCATCTATTTACCTCTAAGAATCACCCCTATTAGAACCTTTCTTAAAAGAAACGTTCATGAAAGAATACAAGATTTATCTTTTTAAATATTTAGGTGAAATATCGCAACCATAAATTCCCTCTTTAATGCCAAAATACAGCCACTGGCAGGAATAGCCCAGCATTTTTCATCCAATATTCATTGCATAAAATTTTCGATAATTTTAAATAACATCCTAACTATTATTATAATTATGAAAAAGGAAACATTACAAGGAAAAGCAAAAACCTCCAGAGTAGGTTCTAAGATTTCGTGGGGAAGATTAACTAAAGAAATAAAGGAAGCTCAGAAAGATCCTCAATTTATGGCAGAAATAAGAAGATTTGTAAAAGTAACAACTAGCTAGAAATTGAATTTTATTTTTAAGTCAGAATATCTCCAAAGATTGGGTTGCCATATGCCTTCCTTTACACATATGTGTTTATACGCTTTCAATGCAGGCTTGCTCAACAAAGTCTTAGAATCATCAGAAATAACAACATCTAATTTATAAAAAGTGGCACACGCTACAAGCGTAAAATCAATATTAATATTGCTTTTATTCCAGTTTTTAATACCTCCGAATTCTCTGTAAGCATTATAAAATTTTAAAGCTAATTTATCTATTTCAATTGAATTTTCAAGGTATCTTCCTTCCGTTAATTTGTCGTAAAGAGTTAGAATAAGATTCCTTGTCTTTAATTTTCCTAGTTTTTCTCCTTTAGGTACATCTCTTAGTTCTTTTCTTATTAGTTTAAAGCCATATATTACAAATTCCTTGTCATCTGCTATTCTTTTACCAATAATATCTATATTCTTTTCTTCGACCAATAACCCATAAATATTCGTATCGAAAATAACCCTTAACATTTCCTATTCATTATTTTTAAACTATTTAACTTTTATTATACTCAAAAACATTGTAAATTTTCTGTGAAGAATGAACTTCATCTAAAAATTAAATAACCTCTTCATTATACGCTGGAATTATAACAACTAATTTCATTTAACCTTCCTAAGAATCACCCCTATTTATTATTTTATCTTAAAATTTTTAATTTATAAATATTTAGATAAAGCATCGCAACATTAAAACAGTCAAAAAGCATCAAATATCACTAGTAATATCAATTGTTTATACATATTCCAAAGTTCCGATAATTTTAAATAGAAATAAACTATTAAATTTGATTAAGATGGAAACTAAAATCAAGCCATTTAAGAGAATAACTATAAACCCTAAGATTATGCTAGGAAAACCTGTAATAAAGGGCACAAGGATTCCTGTTTATATAGTGTTGAACATGCTTGGAGAAGGTCATGATTTTGAAAATATAATTAAAACTTACCCCGATATTAAGAAAGAGGATATCTTAGAATCTTTAAAATTTGCCGCTCAATTCACTAAATTTGAAGAAATAGCAGCTTAAAATGAAGCAACTTTTTCTATTAGACGAGAATTTATCTCCTTTATTGGCTGAGAAAATGGGAAAGCTTGGCTATAATGCTAAAGCTGTTAGAAATGCTATTTTGAAAGGTGCCGAAGACACTGAGATTGTAAAGTGGGCTATAAAAAATAAAGCAGTTATAATCACAGCCGATTTAGATTTTGGAGAATTATGGTACTGGAATTATTATGGGGAAGTTGGAGTTGTTGTTTTAAGAGTTAAAGCTTATAATCTAGAATCTCAATACAAGGTCATTAAATTTTTGCATGATAATGATGTCCTTAAAAAAGATATAAGAAATTCTCTAATAGTCAGCACTTCTAACAGATATAGAATAAGGCAATAATAATTTTTCTATCAGAATGCTGTGAAGTATGAACTCATCTAAAAATTAAACTTCATTATACGCTGGAATTATAACTATTAATTTCATTTAACCTTTTTAACAAAAACGTTCACGAAAAAGCAAATTTCTCCTCCTCTCAAACCCTGCCCAGTTTTCATCTTTATGAAATACAGGTAAAAACCCTTAAAAACCTTTTTATAATTCAAGATGCATTTCCAAGACTGCAAGTTCACTGCATCTCTTACAGCTTTGAAACATCGCTATCACTATAGCCATCGCCACCTCCAATTCCCGCTCTATCCCTAATAAACCGCCATTACAGCCAGAATCGCACCCAAATTTCATCCAATATTCGTGATATAAACCGTCCAAAATCCGTGATATATCAGCATCCAATATTCGTTACATAAATTATCAATAAAAAACTAATTTTTATTAAAATCCAAGCTTTGACATTTCAGACTCGTAATATTTGTGTTTATCCAAAAATAATTCTAAAAAGTATCCTTCTTTCTCTTTTGTCAGTATCGTTCTTAAATTACTTCCAAATTTTTTGACAAACCCTATAATCTTCCTGTCTTTTTTTGATTGTATTGGACTTATTTTATGGTCTCTGCAGTTTCTTACCCAATTAATAAGTTCCTCTTGTTGTGTTTCTTTTAATCCATCAAAACATTTATTGAAATGACCCTCAAAGCTGACAGAACCGAGAATTTCCATAATTGCCTTTTTAGCCTCTTCACATTGCAAGATTCATCACCTTTTCATAAGTTTGAATATACTCCTTTAAATTAGGAGAGTTATACTGTTTTAATAATTTCCTATAGTCAGCTATATATTTTTTTAAAGCACTATTCAAGGTATTTTTCTTATATCCAAGTACAAGCGCAGTAACAAGTGTGCTAGAAATAACCTTTGTGTTTTTTACTTTCTTTCTTAACTTATACAGCTGTTTTGTATTTAAAATTATCTCACCGGAAGCATATTCTGCATTAACTAAAAAATCTCTTAATTCTTTTTGATAGTCTTCGTTGTTTAAGATGCTATTAATCAAAAGTTCATAGTTCTGAATAAAATCATTCAAGCCTATATTAAATTCGTTTTGACGAGAATAATTAAAATTGCTAATACTTATTTTTGACAATGAACTGAAAAATAAGGAATTGATAGCGTTTTCAGGAATAAAATTAACATGGATTTTTCCAGTTTTATAATCTTCTTTATTATACTTTGTAAATATAAAAACATCTATGTCATTGTAATCTCTATTAAACAGAAATGATCCAGAAATCATAATTTTTTTATTTTTGTGTTTTCTTTTTATTTTATTAAGTATATTAACTGCTTCAGAAATCCTATTATCTAATATATCCTCTCTACCATTAATATTAATCTCATTTATATCAAAAAAGTAAAACATAGCTTCCAGCTTTGGTTTTATGTATTTGTAATAATAAGTTTTTTCATTTGAATCCAATTCCTTTTTTTGCAATCTCTTCTTTAGTATATTCAATTGCAGGTTTGTAAAGATTCTTTTTCTTAAGACATCTTCACTTTTATTTACCATATCCAATGTTATTAAATTTTCCATTTTATGATAATATATTATCCTATATTTATATATAAAGGTTTCGATTATAGATTTTCTGTGAAGCATGAACCCATCTAAAAATTAAATTTCCACCCAAATTTCATCCAATATTCGTGATATAAAGCGTCCAAAATCCGTGATATATCAGCATCCAATATCCTGCACCTACTTCAAAATCTAAAAACCTAGTACTTAATTTAATTTTTGTTTGTTGTGGCTTGTAGAAGAATGGAGGCAAATTGCCTTCCCAGAATATCACACAACCGAAACATTTAAATAACACTTATTACTTTAAAATAACAGATGTTACAAAAAAAAGACAAAGAAAAAATATTATTTTTCAGAGAATCAATCTTCAAAGTAGCAGAGCTTATATTCAACTATCCAAATAAAACATTTCATATAAGAGAGTTAACAAGAAAAACAAACTTTTCTACTACAGCAGTAACTAAAGCAATAGAAGAATTAAATAAATATAATATCGTCACAATAGAAACAACACAATTAACTAAAAATGTAAAAGCTAATTTAGAATCAGAAGAATATAGATTTTATAAATTAGTATTCAATCTTTACAGGCTTGAAAAATATAATATTATCAACATATTAATATCCGAATACAGACCAGAAGCTATAGTTCTTTTCGGGTCATTTGCAAAGGGAGAAGACACAGAAAACTCAGATATAGATATTTTGGTAATAACTCCGGGAAAAGAAATCAAAGAAATAAATATTGAAAAATTAGAAAAAGAATTTAACAGAAAAATCAATTTGCATATCCTTCAAAATATAGAAAAGAGCTCAACAGAATTTAAAAACTCTATAGCCAATGGCATTGTATTATATGGATACATAAAGGTGATCTAACTGATACTCAATTTTAATCATTATTTGGATAAAGGACACGTTAAAAAAGGGACTAAAAACCCAGGAGAAGCAAAATCTTTGCTGGGAAAATCAGAGACAAGATTTAATTATTTTAAAGACAAGGAAATAACTGAGAAAGATGCATCCATTATTTTTGAGAATTTATACGGAGCTATAAGGGAAGCTACACAATCTTTAATGTCCTTCAAAGGCTATAAACCTTATTCCCATGAAGCAACAATAAGTTTTCTAAAAGAATTTTACTCAAAAAAATTTTCAGAAGAGGAATTAAATAAATTTGATAGATTTAGAATATTAAGAAGTGATTCAGAATATAGGGCGGTGCCAGTAACTAAAGAAGATGCCGAATCCTGTTTAGAATTTGCAAAAACATTTATTAAGAAAGTAAAATTAATGCACAATACAATTGAAGAAACTAATGGAGAAAACAAAGAAAATCTAAAAAAGGAATCTAAAAATAAAAAAACAAAGAAGAATTGAATACTGTCTGAGTTCTATAAACTTTATCTAAAAATTAACTTTCATAACCAACTAATTTCCCTTTCCATTCTTCAACAACCTTTCTATGTTCAGCCTTAGCTTCATCAGGACTACGATAACTAGCATTAACAACATTCTCTAGATTTACCATCCCCATCAATTCCCGCTCTATCTCTAATATATCAGCATTAGAGCCAAAATCCCCCTCCATTTTCATCCAAAATCCGTTACATGAAAGCATCCAATATTCGTTACATAAAACAACTAATATTTGTTACATAAATCTTCTACCTATAATTAACTACAATAATAATTAAATACTTAAAATAAGTTAGTAAAGTAAAGATGGTTCAGACAATAAAAGAAGCTAGAACAATAAAAGGAAATATTAAAATAAAAGGAGCCATAAAAAATGGTATTGATACCAGCAGATTAATTAACCTAATTGTATGTTTTGATTCTCCTGAAAACTTTAAAATTAAGGGATTTGCTTTCCCGCCAAATTTATTTTATATTCACGAAGTTTCTTTTTCAGAAGCAGTTGGAATCCTAATAAATAATTTCAAGTTGGAAGAAAAACAAGCTATAAGTAAAGTAAAAAAGTGGAGAGATGAAGCTGGAACAGGCGAAATAAAAAGAGAAAAAGAAGATGAATCTTATGAAAATTTAGTAAAAAACACCAACGATATAATAGTTAAAGAAAGGGGAGAAAAATACAAAATAGGGAATTTAGATATAATTATCATAGCTGGTTTTCTTAGGGAAAATATAAATATAGTTCATGCAAGAGACAAAGGGTTTGAAGAAACATGTAAAAGGCTGAATATTAACATAATCCCGACACCTAAAGAAGAAATTAAAAAAGAAGATAGTAAAAGAGCCTAAGATAATAATTTTAAGTTTTTGGTGTAAATTTTATATGCCCTATTCTTATCTTTATTAGCTTTATTTAAGGCCATTTTCCAATATTTAGTTCTATAAGTTTTAACAGATTTCTCAGTTAATTTTTCCTGTTTCTCCGAAACCTTTTTAGAATACACAAAATTGAACCTGAATGTTTCTAATAATGATTTAGTTATTGTTTCTACGCTTTTTAATATTTGTTTCTCTATTTTATTAAAATATTCATTGGGCTCTTGATCAAAATTATTAATATTTTCCATCATTATTTTCATACTTATAATACTTATAATACTTGCGGTAATGTGCTTTTTTCAGGATAAGTTTCTAAATACATCTTAGCTGATTTCCTAAAATTATCCATGGCATCATCTAATGTATCACCAAAATCTGAAACTCCAAGCTCTTCATTATTTATCACAAATACTTTTCTATCGTCTATTTTATCCTCTCTAACTACAATATTCATACTAACTCCAACAGTATTTATTTTATTCATCTTAACTATTTTAATAACTTTACTTATTTATATAATTTTCTTTCCAAACATTCCCCCCAATAGGAGGAAATTCATAATTAAGCATTAGTATCTTCATTTAATACCTCTAAGAATCACCCCTATTTTATCTTAAGTTTTTAATTTATAAATATTTATATTCTCTAAAAATTAATAGTCAAGAAGAACTAAGCTGGACTTTAACAGGGAGTGGAACATTAATATTTCCATTCTTCATTCTTTTCTTAAGGCTAAAAACAGAAAATCCTTTTATTTTTCCAGTTTTTTCATCAATTCTTTCAAATACCCCATCTTTAATTTCTTCATAATAAGCAGGAGTTGTTTTGCCTATTATTAACTCTAATAAATCCGCTTCCTCATTATAATATATATTTAATTCGTCTTTCATTTTCTTATTTTTTTAATATAAAAGCTTGTTATTACAAACCCATCGCCATTTAAATACTTTACTGACACCATCAAGTGCATATTCTTAGTCTTATCATATTTATAATAATAATTCAAAGAACTGTCAAAATTATCTTTTTTAATAATTAATGGATTTAAAAGAACTTCTTTTATTTTCTCAGGATTTTCTACATTTGGATGAAAATTAATAATATGCTTCCATTGCTTGTCAGAAAGGTGAATTTTTCTTCCGTCAATTTCTAAATCTAAAATTCGCTCCAATTAAATCTCACCTCTTATCATTTTTTTCTTCATTATACACTGGAATTATAACTATTAATTTCATCTATTTACCTCTAAGAATCACCCCTATTAGAACCTTTCTTAAAAGAAACGTTCACGAAAGAATACAAAGTTTATCTTTTTAAATATTTAGATAAAGCATCGCGACATTAAAACTCCAAAATACATTCAAAACCACCACTATTTTTCATCAAAAATCCGTAACATAAACCTATATTATTTTATTATTCACAAGAACTTTCTCAATAACATCCAAAAAAGTTTTTGCATTTTCTATCGATTTTTTAGCAGGCTCAAGATTACTCCTTGATAATCTATGATACTGAAATTTTCCTCTTTTTCCTTTTTCTTTCTCAAATATCTCTAATAACTCTTTTGCTTTTTTCTCAGAATCTTCATAAATCATAAATAATTCTTCTTCAAGCTCATTATTAACAATAAATTGTTTTGCAAAGGCAATCAAAGTTGCATAATGTAGCCGATTGTTAATCTTAACATTTTTAACCCCCAATAGTGCTTGAGCTGAATGAAATATAGAATAATAAGATGAAACAATAACCCAATCAAAGAAAGTAATTTCTTCAGAATAATTCAACCCTTCTTTGATTTTTTTATCTGTAGAAATTTTCAACAATCCTTCAGCCGGAGACAGGTCATTAATCGCTTTCTGCCACTTTAAGTTGCTCAAGATCTTCTTATTTTCACTAATAGATTTAACTTTCAATAATTTTCCATATTCTTCTTCCACTTTATTGAGTTGGAGCATATTTTACCATTTCCCAATTATTTATAATATTATAAAAAGGATAAGGATTAAAAAGAATTTGTTTATTCCTAACTATATGTTTAACAACAGTATCCTCTCTAGCAACTAAATTATCTTCAAATTCATCTATAGAAAATACTTCAAAATGAATATTTTTGGCGTAAGGAAATTTAGCTCCAATTTTTTCCATATTCTTTTTTTTAGCAGTTATAATAAAAACATCCCAGTCTGAATCTTTTTTAGCTCCTCCTGAAACTCTGCTCCCAAATAATCCAATGCACGAAAAAGGATCTATATTAATTGCTTCTTTTATC
>JAGVZL010000006.1 GCA_018302505.1 Candidatus Woesearchaeota archaeon
ATTTAACACCTCCTTTAGAAGTCTTTTTATGATATCATCGTAAGTTTCATTCTTTTTTCCATATTCGCCAAGCTCATCTTTTGTAGTTTTCAATACTCGAATTGTTGTGATTTCCTGTTTTGGCATTTAGATTGATATATTAATTATACTTAGTTATATATAAATATTTCTAATAGTTTAATTATGTTTAAATATATTTGATATATTAAATATATTTGAGAAAATAATATTGCCTAAAACCGAAATCCTTAAATAGCATTATAATATATTATAATAAATGGAATCAATAATAAAAAAAGCCAGGGAAGTAGGAACATCTGCAGGAGTATTATTACCTCGAAAATGGCTTGATAAACAAGTAATTGTTAGCTTGTTTGAACCTTCGAAAAAAAGTATCCTTCAAGATGTAACTGAATATCTTTTTAAGTATAATTTGAATGAAGAAGCTAAGGGGATCTATTTATTTGGGAGTTATGCAAGAGGTGATTTTGATTTACATAGCGATATAGATATTTTAATTATTACCCATAATTTGAATAAGCTTATTAATCAGGATAACTATCAAATGATCTTAGTTTCAGAGAATTCTTTTTCAAAGAATCTCGTAAATAGTCTAAATTATCTAAGTATATTAAAAGAAGCAGAGGTTATTTTTAATAAGGAATTAATAGATAGATACAAGAATAAAAAATATAAGCTAAATACAAAAAAATTTCTTCTGGAAATAAAAAAAATTTTAGAGATAAATAAAGAAACCATAGATTTATGTAGAGATAACAAGATTAATATTCCAGATGGTACTGTTTATTCTTTGGTCTTAAGATTAAGAGAATTATATCTTATAAAATGTCTTTTATCAAATAAGCTTTATTCTAAAGAGGAATTTTTAAAATTTGTTGGAGACAAGGCTTATTTGGCTTATCTTAGGGTAAAAGAGAATAAGAAGGAATTAGATAATATCCCTCTTAATGAAGTAAGAGATATAATAGAGGCATCTGAAAAATGGCTAAAAGAGCTAAGAGATTAGTGAAAGGAATTGAAAGCTTGAAAAAAGAAATAGAGGAGCATTTTGTTAAAATTGAAAATGATATTCTGGAAGGAAGGATAGAAAGAGGGATATATCATGTTAAAGAAACAGATAGAAGTTTGTTGAATGCATTAGAACTAAAAAATAGAATCTTAGGAAAAAAGGATAATTCTGTTGCAGTATACAGAAAAAGACTTGAAAAACTCAGAAAGTCTATTGAGGAACTGTAAATTTTCTGTGAAGGAACTGAACTTTTCTAAAAATTTTAATGTATTTTTATTAATCATGCTTGTAGCACTTTAAACAAAAACTATATAAATAATGTAATTCTTTGTATTTACAGGTGATTACTATTGGAGTTAATACTTACAAAACATGCAAGAGACCAGATGTTTGAAAGAGGTATTGATGAAGGCCAAATCATTACAACTATAAAAAGAGGGTCTAAAATAAAGCAAACTGACGGGTTTAAATCCCTATATTCATATATTGGTGTTTGTTATAAAATAATAGGAAAGAAATATATAATTAAAACTGTTATGGTTGAATAAAATGACAAAATGTTATATTTGTGAAAAAGGAAACTTGAATAAAGGAAAAGTAGATTATAAATTACATGGAGTTAATCTGGGCAAGTTCGATGCTGAAATCTGTGATAGATGCGGTGAAACTTTCTTTGATGAAGAAACTTCTAGAAAAATGACAAAAACTGCTAAAGAGGAGGGTTTATGGAAATTAGAGGCTGAGACTTCTGTTACTCAGTCAGGAAACTCTCTTGCTATAAGAATACCTAGAAAGATAGCACAATTCTTGAATCTTAGGAAGGGCACTTTAACTAGAATGCATCCTGAAGAAGATAAACTAATAATTGAAACTCTAAAGGATTCTTAATTAAAGATGAGCTAATTTATCTTGGATTTATATCACAAAGGTCAATAATAAAAATGCTACTCTTGAAAATTTTCTGTGAAGGAACTGAACTTTTCTAAAATAGAAAGGTTTATATGTATGTATATGAGTATGTATACTATGGCAAAAAATATTATGATTTCAGATGGTTTGTACTTTAAATTAAAAACGATTAAAGAGATGAGAAATGAAAGTTTTAGTGAAGTTATTACTGAATTGGTGAATAATAACAAAACAAAGAAAATGAAAAATTTAAAAGAAGTTTATGGTTTATTAGAAGGAAATAAAGAACACGATAAAGTTTGGAGAGATACTTTAAAGAAAGGCTGGAATAAATGGAACAAAAAATATGCTTAGATACAGATGTTTGTATAGAAATCATTAATAAAAATCCACTATATGCTGAGATATTTGATAAATTTTATTCTTCTGATGTTTTTATTTCTTCAATTACACTTTTTGAACTCTTTTTGAGAGAATTTAATCTTAAGGATATTGAAAAATTTATAAGTTATTTTACTATTTTGTCTTTTGATGATTCTTGTGCTATAAAAGGAAGTGAAATAACAAAAAAGTTAAAGAAAAAAGGAAAGATAATAGATTTCAGGGATATTTTTATTGCAGCTTCCTGTATTATTAACAATTGCAGCTTTTTGACTATGAATAAGAAACATTTTGAGAATATAGATGAGCTAAACTTAATTAAACTATGAAAAAATACAAATTTATTGATCATACAGCGGATGTTATGTTTGATGCTTATGGTAAAAATCTAAATAAAGTTTTTGAAAATGCAGCTTTAGCTACTTTTGAGGTTCAATGTAATCTAAAAAAAGTTGAAAGAAAGATTAAGAAAAAAATTAAATTAAAGAATGACGATTTGGAGAAATTATTATTTGATTTTTTAGAAGAATTAATTTATCTTAAGGATGCTAAATATTTGTTGTTTAATAAGTTTAAAGTGAACCTTTTAGGAAAACGTTCGCGAAAAGGAGAATACGTCTTGGAAGCTGAGATAGAGGGTGAGAAGATTAATCCTAAAAAACATGAATTGAAAGTTGATGTTAAGGCTGTTACGTTACATAAGTTTGAATTGAAAAAAACTAAAGAAGGGTATAAATCTAGAGTTATTTTGGATATTTAGAGAATTCTACCAGAAAAAATTATCGTGATTTTATTAAAAAGAAATATTTATAAATACGTAAGAACATGTACTAACATAATGATTGATAGAAAAAGAATGAAGAAGATAAGAACAAAAAGAACAAAAGCAATAAAAAACCAGATAGAAAAACATGAAGAAAAAATTAAAACAGAAAAAGGAAGAAAAGATACTACTAAAGCTTATTGGCAAAAAGAAATAGATGAAAAGTTTACTAGACAGTTAGAAAAAGATTATGAATATCTGAAAAAAAATGAACCTAGAAATAAAAAAAACAGTTAGGGCGGGGAATTCTTCAGCAGTAATCCTTCCAAGAGCTTGGCTCGATCGGGAAGTTAGAGTTGAACTAGTTAAAAAAACACCAAAGATAATTTTGCAAGAAACTATCTCTATTTTGGAAAAACATATTAAATCTGAAGAGATAATAGGGATATACCTCGTTGGCAGTTATGCAAGGAAGGAAGAAGATAAAAACAGTGATATAGATATTTTGATTATTACTTCTAATACTAATAAAGAAATGATTCATGAAGGAATCTATAATATTTTAATAGTATCTGAAAGTTTGCTTAAATGGAAATTAGAAAATGATTTATTACCTGTTGGACCTATGCTAAAAGAAGCTAAACCTTTGATTAATTCTACATACTTAAATTCTCTAAACGTTAAAGTTACTAAAAAGAATATAAAATGGTATGTGGATACTACGAATGAAAAAACGGAATTGATAAAGAAAGCTCTTGAGAATATAGGTAAAAGAGTGAATGACAGAGTTGCTTATAGCCTTGTTTTAAGAATAAGAACAATGTATTTAATCCAAAGGATGAGCAAAAATAAAATTTATTCTAAAAGAGAATTAATAAACTTACTAAGAAAAATTTCTGGCTCAAATAATGCTTATGAATCTTATTTAAATGTGAAAAATGATGAAGAAGAGAGTTATAAAACAACAAAAGAAGAAGCTGAGAAATTATATGAACATTTAAAACAACAACTAGATGATTTAAGAAAGATTTAAAAGTATTTCTGAATAGATAATAATTATGGAACAAAAAAGACCGGAAAAATTTAAAAAAATAAATGAAACTACATGGGAAATACCTAAAACTTATAAAATTGGTATGAACGTTCCAGCAAGAATAATAGCTACAAAAGAGATTTTGGATGCAATGGATCCTGGTGTTTTTGATCAGGTGACTAATGTGGCTACCTTGCCTGGTATTCAAAAGTATTCCATATGCCACGCTGATGGGCACTGGGGATAGCGAAATAGGTATTCTGTTTTGCCTCTTTACGGGTTCCCAATTGGCGGAGTAGCGGCTATGGATATTGATGAAGGTGTAATCTCTCCTGGCGGTATAGGATTCGATTCCTTATGTCTTAAGGAGACAAAGGCGAATGATCAACTGCGGGATGAGATTAATTAAAACCGACCTTACCATTAAAGACGTTCAACCTAGGGTAAAGGAATTAGTGGATACTTTATTCAAAAATGTTCCTGCAGGAGTTGGATGTAAAGGATTTGTTAAATTAAATAATTCTCAATTTGATGATATTATGACTTCAGGAGTTAAATGGTGTGTAGAGAATGGTTATGGTTGGAAAGAAGATTTGGAAAAAATTGAAGATTATGGTTGTTTGGAAGGGGCCGATCCTGGGAAAGTTTCTCAAAAAGCAAGAAGCAGAGGAATAAATCAACTAGGTACTTTAGGTTCTGGAAATCATTATCTTGAAGTTCAAGTTGCACATGCGGAACATATATTTGATGAAACAACTGCTAAAAAAATAGGAATTGTTGATAGAGACCAAGTTCTGATAATGTTGCATTGTGGTTCAAGAGGGTTTGGCCATCAATTGGCTACAGACTATATGAAAGTTTTTGATTCTAAAATGAAAGATTATGGAATTAAAATTCCCGATAGAGAACTATCCTGTGCACCTTTTCAATCTAAAGAAGGGCAAGATTATTATTCAGCGATGAAAGCAGCAGGAAATATGGCTTATTGCAATAGACAAGTAATACTTCATCAAATTAGAGATAGTTTCAAAAAAGTTTTTAATCAAGATCCAGAAAAAATGGGAATGGATTTAATTTATGACTGCACTCACAATATCGCTCGAAAAAATAAGATTACTGTTGATGGGAAAAAGAAGGAGGTTTTAGTTCATTTGAAAGGTGCAACTACTTCTTTAGGGGCAGGAAATGAGAGAATTGTTTCAGCTTATAAGAACATAGGAACTCCTATTATTATTGGTGGAAGTATGGAAACTGGAAGTTATTTATTGAAAGGCACTAAAAAAGCTGAAGAAGCAACTTTCGGAACAACGTGTTTTACTGAAGGGACAAAAGTAATAACAGATAAGGGTCTTGTTAAGATAGGGGATATCTACAAGAGATACTATGGAGGAGAGGAGTTTTTAGTTCCTTCTCTTAATGAAAGTAGTTTGGAGATTGAATGGAAGTCAATCACAGACTGTATGAAAAAGAGCAGTTCGGATATTATTGAAGTAAGTATATCCCAAAGAGGTGGTACGACATTAAATAGGTTAAGAACTACTAAAGATCATAAATTTGTTACAATTGATGATGGAAATATTGTCCATAAACCTGTTAAAGAAATTATAGGATGTGATGAGGGAATATTATTATTAGATAATATAAAATTTCTATTAGAATCTAATGTAAGCAGTGAAATGGCTTATCTGGTTGGTGCAATAATGTCTGATGGAAGTTTTAGAGCAGATGAAAGACATGGTAATATAACGTTTACGCAAAAACAAATTCCAGAAAAAATTAAATTTATAGATCATGTGAATTACTGTTTTCAAGAGGTATTTAGCTATCAATTGAGAGAAGGGAAGATAAAGGCGGGAGGTGGCAGTTTGAATGGAAGACAGATTTTAGGATATGCAACAGATTTCCATTGTTATTCTCAGATAGCTTCTTTTAAAATGAAAGAGATCTATGAGAATATTGATTCTTGGGTGCTTTCTTTAAGTCAAAAAGCTACAATTAATTTTTTGGCGGGGTTAATAGATGGGGATGGTACATGGAATAAGAAGAGAAAAATATTACAAATATATGCCAGCGATTCCAAAATTGTTGGTGCAATAGTTTTGGCGTGTTTAAAACTGGGAATACTTCCGTATATTTCAAAACAAAGAGATATATGTTATATTATCCAAATCTCAGAAAAGGAAAATCTTTTATTTCATTATACAAAGAGAATTAGATATGTTCCTAAAAGAAAAAAATATGGGGCTAAATTATACCTAGCAAAACAGATTTTTAAAGAATTCAAAGAAACAAAATGGCCATTTTTACATAAAGCTAAAAGAAATAATCTTATGAGTGATAGAATAATTTCAGAGCACATCCATAAATATCCTCTCTATGAAGAAAAAATTAGAAAATTAATTAGTTCGTGTTTACGGATGCAGAGAATAAAGCATGTTAGGGATTTAGAAGAAAATGAAGTATATAATATTACAGTAGATGGTAATCATAATTACTTTGTTATGACTGATATGTTTATACCTGTATTGGTCAAGAATTGTCATGGAGCAGGAAGAAAAATGTCGAGAACTCAAGCTAAGAAAATGGTTAGAGGAGAAAATTTACAAAAAGAAATGGAAAAAAAAGGAATTTATGTTAAAGGAGTTTCAATGTCTGGATTAGCCGAAGAGGGCAGGCATGCATATAAAGAAATTGATGAGGTTATTAATTCAGTTAATAAGGCAGGTATCTCAGAATCTATCGTGAAATTATCTCCCATAGCTAATGTTAAGGGCTGAGCTTTCTATATACATCTAAAACTTTTCCATATACTAATCTTTTTTGTGGAGGTGTTAACTGCTGATATAAATTATTTATTTTGTTATAAGAGGTTTTAGCTTCTGATAAATTATTACTTTCTAAATGTTTGTTAGTTTCCCTTAGCAATTCCCTCAATTCTGAGAATCTTGTTCTTTGGGGGGCGAAGGGAAGCATCTGGTTTTCTGAGAGGTGTGAGTGGATAGAATTTACTTTATTTTTTAGTTCTTTAGCTAATTCATGCTCCCCTTCTTTTACAGCTTTGTGCATATCTGACAATAAGTTTTTGAAACTGACTTGCAGTATCCTGTTTTTTATCGGCTTTAATGTTGTATAAACTAAATTATGCATTTCTTCAGGCAAATCCTGAGAATGGTCCTTGAAAAATTCTACTGTCTCTTTGTACTTTTCTTTAGCTTTTAGATGATCTTTTTTTTCTACGAAATAATTTAATTTGTTTAGATGACTTGATAGTTCTTTAATTTTCCTATTCTTTATTCTTTCTGTATATTGTTGAGGAATTGTATCTATTTTTATTGATGTGAATTTTGGTTTTTCAGCTAACATATAATTCTTTAAAGGTTCTTTATACCTCGGCTCATTTGGTTCGGGTTTTAGAATATTTTTCTTTATCTCATTATATTTAGTCAACACTTTTTCTTTTTGCAATCCAACTAATGTTAATATGTCAAATTCCGGAAGAGGTATTCTTGGAACTGTGACGAAGAATGGCTTTTTTGTCTGCTGCAATTTTTGGGCTAACTCTGCTTTACTCTCAATCAAGTTTTCTTTTTCTTTTAGTGGAAGGTAATAGAAATTATCTTTTACTTTTTCGTATAATCTCTTAGCTTCCTTTGTTTTTCCTTCTAATAATGCTTTATGTGCATCTTCTAAGGCATCTTCTACGGCTATAGAAGCTACTTCTTCTCTTAACCTTAAAATATCATGCTGCACTTCTCTTTTTGAAATCCTGTTTAATTTTTTGTATAATTGGATTATTCTCAAATAAAATTCCTGTGCTTGTCTTTTCTTATTAGACTTTAAAGCAGATTCGCATTTATTAATTAAGTAATTAATTTCCTCTATTTTATTTTTCTCTAGTTGAGGTGAGAATATATCCTTTATCCTTGAAAATATAGATTTGTCTTTTTCATTTGGGTCATTTAATTTATTTCTTAATGTGTAGATTTTGGTTTTTATTAAGTTCATTTCATTTGCTATTTTAGGATGAGCTTTATTGAAATCTATTTTATTGTATATTTTATTTATTTTATTTTGAAATTCCTTAGCTTTCTTTATTTCTCCTTTCCTAATAGCTTCCTGCTCTAATTTTATTAGGACATGCAATTCATCTGCTGGTTGGATATTTCTGCTGAATATTTTTCTTAAGAAACTACCTTTCTCTATAATCCTATTCTTTAATTCCAATCTTCTTATTTTCTTAGCCTCTTTTTCTCTTAATTTTATTATTATTTCTTTTTCTCTTAATTTGGCTTTACTTATCCTCTCTTCTTGTGTCATGAAAAGATCTAATTTATCATGCAAGAAATTCCTGAATACTTTCCTTCTGGTCGCTTTAATTCTGTCCTTTTCTAGTTTTAATTTAATCCTCTTTTCATGCTCGAATTTTAATTCTTCTTTAGTTTTGAAGAATCCTAATTTGTCATGCAAAAATTCTCTTAACGCTTTATTTCTTTCATTCCGTTTGATTAATTTAGCTAATTCCCTCTCTTTTGCTAACTTTTCTTTTCTTGCCTCTCCCTTTGCTTTTTGTTCATTTAATACTCTTATTTCTTGAGGTGTTTTCAATAAACCAAGTCTATCATGCAAGAACCTTTTCCATGAAGCTTTCCTTACTGCAGCAGCTCTTTCTTTTTCTTTTTCTATCTTTTCTTTCAGCTTTAACTTTGCTTCTTTCTCTTCATCTATTTCTCTTTTAGTCTTGAATAGGCCTAGCTTATTATGGCAGAATTTTATGAATGCTTTCCTTCTTTCTTTACTTCTCTCATGTTTTAATCTTAGCTTTTCAATAGCGGTTTTTTCTTCTTCTTCTTGAGTCTTATATAATCCGAAGTGGTCATGGAAGAACTTTCTAACAGCTTTTTGTCTTTCTAGCCTTATTTTTCTCTTTTCTTTTAAAACTTCTAACTTTAGTTTTCCTTCTTTTAGCTTTAATTGTTCTCTTTCTTCCCTGGTTTTTATCCCTAGTGTATCGTGGATAAATGAGAAGATTGCTTTCCTTCTCTCTTCACTTATTATTCTTTTAGCTTCCAACCTTTCTTTAATTATTCTTTCTTTTTCTTCAGGTGTTTTTAATAATCCAAAGTTATCATGCAGGAACTGTCTTATTGCCTGTTTTCTTTCTAATCCTGCCTTTCTTTTTTCTTCTGCTATTTTATGTTTTAACTTTAATTTTTCTATTCTTGACTGCTCTTCTCTTCTTTTCTCCTCTAAAATTTCTTTTTGTGTCTTGAATAATCCGAAATTATCATTGAAGAATTTTATTATAGCCTTTCTTCTTGCTATTTTTGCTTTCTTTTTTTCTTCTAATCTTGTTTTAACTTCCAATTCTATTTCTTTTTTTGTTTTGAATAATCCGAAATATGCATGGAAGAATCTTCTTCTTGCTTCTATTTTTCTTTGTTTTCCTAATTTCTTAGCCCTTTCTATTTCTCTTGCTAATTTCTCTTTTTCTAATCTTATTTTTAATTTTTCTTCCTGTTCTTTTTTGATATCTTCTGCTGTCTTGAACAAACCAAAATGATCTTTGAAGAATTTTCTAATTGCTTTTCTTCTCGCTATTTTATTAGCTATTTTTTCTTTTTTCTCCTCTTCTAATATTCTTAATTTTTCTTTTTCCTCTAGTAATTTTCTATGAGCTTCAAGCCTTTTTTCCTTAGTTTCTTCCAATGCCTTTTGCTTTCTTAATTTCTCTTTTTCTTCAGATGTTTTGACTAAACCAATCTTATGCAATAAATTTGAGAAACTAAACGGCTTCTTCTTTGCTTTTTCCTCAGCTAATTTCTCTATTTCTTTTTTTGTAACCCTTTCTTTCTTGAATAAATTCTTGAATAAATTTAAACTAATCTTCTTTAGAGAACCGTCATCTTCACCGAGATACTCCCTTAAATTAACCCATAAGTGAGTAAATGGCTCTTTTTTCTCTAATTTTATTTCTTCTTTTGTTTGTAACCTTGAAACATCTTTAATCGATAATAAAATTCCTTTTTGTGTTTTCTTGATTATATCCAATAAACTTGACTTTGTTAACTGTCTGTTGCTATATCTGAAATCTTCTATTTCTTTTGAGAATTTTATCAAAAATTCTTTTGTTGGTCTGCTTAATTCTTCTTCTAAAATTTCCTTTGTTACTTCTGAATAAGTAAATTCGTAATCACTGTGAGTTATATTATTGAAAAAGTTTTTTATTAATGTGAATATTTTTTCTGATGTCGCCTTTAATGGCAGTTTATTTATCCCGTTTTCAATGTCTTTTATTTCTTTTTTGTAATGCAATAATTCATCGATGTCTTTGTCTATTATTTCAGGCTTAGTTTGTTTAACTGTTGGAATTAATTTCTTTAATCTCTCAGGATTTTTTAATATGAAGAAACCTGCTACAAATAATAATGTCCCACCAATTAAAAATAGAGGGAATAATAATACTATCGGCAATCCTTCTTCTAATATTTCTTCTTCTTCGGTTAAC
>JAGVZL010000007.1 GCA_018302505.1 Candidatus Woesearchaeota archaeon
TGATGTCCTTGAAGAAATATTTTATTCTTATTTTTGAATTTATTTTTTTTAAATGCTTTTCTGCTTGTATTACCTTTGGGAGATTTAGGTCCTCTTCTGTATACAGTGTTTGCCTTTGCAGGTTGGACAGTTCTATAACATCCCGATCAATAAGAACTAAATTACCTACACCTGCCCTTGCCAGCAATTCTGCCGTCCTTGAGCCTGTTGCACCTAGGCCAATAATACATACCCTGCTTTTTTCTAGTTTGTCCTGCCCTTCCTTGCCTATTTTCTCAAATATTATCTGACGTAGGAATCTCATTAAGTTTTAGAATTGAAATATACTTTTAAAGGTTTTTATAGGGTGAAAAATATAGGTTTGAGTAATGGAAATAGAGAGGTACTTATTAATCAGGATAACTCATAATAAAAAGCTAATTAACTATCCCAAAGCATCTAAAAATATTTAAAGATTACATCCCTAAATATTAGCCAATGGAAGATATTGAAAAAGAAGTGAAAGAGAAACTGAAAAATTATGTCAATCAAGATATAGTCTTCTTAAAAAAGAATGGAAAAAATGGGCTGAAGAAGGAAAATGGGATTTGTTTGAAAAGAAAACAGGGGCTAATGTTCAGGTTATTTATAATATATTGAATCCAAAGAAAATAAAAAGGATAAGAAAGGCAAAGTATTATGAAAATAGATATGACATAAGGTTAACTCACAGTTTAAAATACGAAATTAAGGTTGTGGCTGTTTTTGACCAGCCTAAAAAAGGTAATTTGGGGATTGTAAGTTTTTATAAATTAGCAATTACAAACTAAAGGAGATCCTAGGGGCGGTGTTGCCAATAAATTAGTTGACATTTGATTATTTCCATTTATTATAGATTTTAATTCTGTTGTAATAAATATTTTCTCCTCATTAGGTATTGACTTAACGATGAACTTAGCCGACTTAAGATTATTTAATATCTTCTTTGGTATATTATAGATATTTGAGATCCCAATAATCTCTAGACCTACGATTTTATTTTTTTTATCACAATGTACAATAATTAGGTCATCTATCTCTAAACAATGGTGTGTGTCTTCATTAGTATATAATTCTAATATATCTAAATCTTCATCATAAATTATAGAATCAACTTTAACAAATCCCCTCTTTTCTACCATATTCGCATTTATGTTTCTACTTCTATTTATAGCTTTTGATTTCATCATATAATTTACCCTCTAAATTTAGATAAAACAAAGCTTAAAAATGTTATTATAACTTAGAATGGATAAAAGGCTCGACTTTAATCAATAATTTGTCTTTCTTAATGTAACTGGCTTTGTAATCCTCCCAATTTATCCTTTTAAAAGTTACATTGTTCTCTTTATAATTTTCTAAAGAAAAATAAGAATCCCTACTTCCAATAAAATCTAAATCAGATACAACTTTGGTTAAACTACCTTCATTTTTTAATTTTATGTCATACTAGAAACCTTTAAATACTAGTAGTAATTAAAATTACCATATGGTAAATAATATTACTAAATGGGAAATACTTGGATTATATTTAGAGAACTACAATAGTAAGTACTATCTAAGGGAATTAGCTAATTTATTGAAAAAGCCACATCAATCTTTAACTCCTTACCTAAATGCATTAGTAAAGGAAAACATACTAATAAGAGAAAAAAGGAAGGCAATTACCGAATTCTCATTAAACAGGAAAAATCCACAACTACAAGATTATCTAGTGATAGCTGAAAAAGAAAGAGCAATAGAAAAATTAAAAGAGCCTTTATTGAGAATATTATATGAAAAAATTCATCCTTATTTTACAAAAAATATCTTTGTAATATTCGGATCTGCTACAAAAAACCTAAAAGAAGCGGCAGACATAGATCTATTATTAATAGGACCGGCTTCAATTAAAAAAGAGGTAGAAGACTTCGAAGAAATATATGACAAGAAAATACATGTTATAACAACAAAATCAATAAAAGAAATAGATAATGGGTTATTACAGGAGATAATTAAAAAACATGTTATATTAAACAATACGGAATACATATTAAATTATTTCAATGAAAAACAATGAAAAAAATAAGCTGGTGCAAGAAACAAAGTAATGGGATAAAAATCCAAGAACCTAATGATAATTTAAGTGATGAGTATTACAGAACAGCAGAAGAAAGCATGAAAGTACTGCAGAAGATAAAAGGAGACGCAATCAAATATGTGGATGGCTACAACCAAATATTACATAGAATATTTTGCTTTCTACTCAATATTAATGAAACTAGGAATTAAATGCGAGATTCATGACTGTTCAATTGCTTTAGCAAATCTTCTTGAAAAAGAAAATATAATAGAAAAGGGAACTGCAAAAATACTGGAAGATGACAAGGAATTGAGAATAGACAACCAGTATTATCTAAAAAATAGACCTGTAAAGATTGATATTAAGAAAATGTCAGATTATCTCATTTCAATGAAGGAGTCTATAGGAAAACTTGACAAAGACACTATAAATAAAGTAAGAGAAGAAATTAAAAAAATTTAATTTTTAATTATGAAAGACCATTTATATATTCATACTGGAACTATAAGAACTCGATGAATATAACTAAGTTTAAGTATAGTTGTTTTGAACCTATAATTAAAATAAGATATACAAAGTTTGCTGAGTTCTGTGAAGAATGAACCTATCTAAAACTTAAAGATTCATACTAAAATTTTCGTCCATCCAAATAGATTGAGAGGATAATTAAAGACTATTATTTGATAATATTACTTCATCGTATATCTAAAATAGAGGGTTTATAAGAATTTTTGAGAAACTTGTCTAAAAAGAATTAAGCATTATAATAATTAATTAGAAACATTTATATATTATTTATTATTACTAATAATAAGGAGTTATTATAATGGAGCTAATAATAAAGAGACATGCTCAGGATATGATGGTTGCTAGAGGAATAGACAGAGAACAGATTGAGAGAGTTATTAAATTTGGAAGCAAAACAAGGCAAACAGATGGATACTTGAGCATTTATACATATATGGCGGTGGCATGGAAAACCCGAGGAGACAAATATATTGTTAAGACAGTAAAGATTTTAGACTAAGATAAGGAGGATTGAAATGACTGAATGTTATGAGTGCAAAAATGGAAAATTGGAAAAGAAAAAAATTAATTATGAAATTTATGGAGTGAATGTTGGAAGGTTTGAAGCTGAAGTCTGCGACAAATGCGGAGAAACCTATTTTAGCGAGGAAACATCAGACAGGATAAGCGAAGAGACTAAGAAATTGGGATTATGGGGATTGGAAAGCAGAACGAAAATCGGCGTTGTTGGAACTACTTTAGATTTAAGATTTAATAAGAAGCTTATAGAATTTTTAAAGTTGAGGAAGGGCAAAGAAGCTGTAATATATCCTGAATCTAGAGAAAAATTTATTGTTGAGTTAAAGTAATTAAAGATTCATCCAGATAGATTGAGAGGATAAAGAATAAACTCTTAAGATGAAACCCAAAATTGTGATACCTAGTAAAGCTTGAATGTAGCGATCTTTGAAGAACCCTTTAAGAAAGCATTCACGGAAAAATGATAGTTTCATAAAAAGGGATAAGAAAAGCAAAGTTTATAAGAATTTTTGAGAAAGATATACAAAGTTTGCTGAGTTCTGTGAAGTATGAATTTGTCTAAAATTTATTTTTTATCCAAAAACTTTTCAATATAATACATTATTTTTTCTTTTTTCTCAGAATTGACAGACACTTCCCTTCCGTAACTTGTAGGCTTAATAAAGAATATTTCCTCTTTAATTAATTCTTCAACATGATATTTTACACTACCCCTAATATCTTTTGGAAATCCCTTTGGTAAGTTGTCTATGGATGTATGGCTATGTTTAAATTTTCCTAAACGAGTTAATTTATGTAATATCTTACCTTTAATTTCTTCATCAGTCCACATTAAAAGTCCACCAAAATATACTTTGAATGAGAAGATTTATATACTTTTATGTTCTAAAACATCTACATGAAATCGTTGTTATTGCAACTGACAGGAGAAATGCCTCTGTTTAAAATACTTGATTTTTTGGTAGATAATAAAGGTGCGGATTTTACAAAAAAAGAGATAGCAGAAGGTGCAGGAATTTCAAGAGCTTCTTTATTTAACTACTGGAATGAAATAGATAAACACAATATTGTCAGGACTACCAGATCTTTTGGCAAAACCAGACTTTATACTCTAAATACAGACAGCATTATTACAAGAAGGATTCTGGATTTAGAAAGGGCTTTGATTTCTGAGGCTTTGAGCAAAGAGCGGATTGACATTGTTAAGCCTATTTCGGCTTGATTTTACCAATATGAAAGACCTTTATACATACACATAGGCAATATAAGAACTGGAATGAACATGAGTAAGTTTGAGGATAAGAACCTTTTTAGAAAAAATGTTCATGAAAAAACCTTATGTAGAAGGGAAGATTTGGAAAGTTACTTGCTGAGTTCTGTGAAGGAACTGAACCCATCTAAAAATAAAAAACAAAGCTTAAAAATGTTATAATCTTTAATATAAATTTGAAAAGAAAAATTTAAATAAATAACTATATTACATAATAACTATGAAAAGAAAAATTAGAACAATTATGATTAATGGTGTTAAAACAGATATTATACTACCTAGGGGAATGAAACCTGAGGAAATGCCTAAAGTGATAAATACACATCCTAAATGTTCAAAGGGTTTAATTTTCCAAGTTTAAGAATTCTATAGTACTCATAGCTTTATCATAAAACTTTTTCATTGCAGGCAACTTCTTTCTTTCACTTGTGATAAAAGGTATCTGTCTTTTTGTTACATAATTTTCTAAGAAAAGAAATATTAACGAAGGAATAATCTATTCAATATTTGTAGCATAGAATAGAAAGCTTTATATATCACTTATGGATAATATTATTCAAATATGGATAATAATCTTAAGATATTGAATCACCTTGGGAAACATATAAGAGAGAGTTTTACTATGCATGAACTAAGCAAGCTTGTTTCTATTCCTTATGCTACATTTTATAGAGACATAAATAAAATGCCTGACCTTATCAGCAAAGAAAAAAAGGGAAATAACATTCTTGTTAAATTAAAATCTTCAAATAAAAGTCTTTTACCCTATCTATCAGTTTCGTCAGAAGCAGAAAAAAAAGAATATCTTGAAAAGTACCCCATAATAAAAAAAATTGACAATGAGATAAATACAGAAGATATTGTTGTTCTCTTTGGAAGCTATGCCAAGGAAAAACAGACAAGCAAAAGCGATATTGATATTTTAATTATTAATAAAAAAGGAGATAAAACAATATATTTTTCCAAACACGAATTACTTTATAAGAAGAAAATTAACCCTATTTTTATCATGAATAGTGAATTTAAAGAAATGCTGAAAGATAAAGATGAAAATATAGGGAAACAGGCATTAAAAAACCATATTATTCTCAACAATTCTTATAAGTTTTGGGAGTGTGTTTTGGATGCCATTCGATAAAAAAATCTATTTAAATTTATTTAAAAAAGCCTTGGCGGAAGAAAGGATTAAAAAATCTTCAGAAAATTTTAAGATAAAATTATTTCTTCAAAAAGCTGAAAATAGCTTATTAATAGCAAAACATGTAAAAGAGATTAAGCCTTCAAAAGAACAGCCTAAAAAAAATTACTGGGATTACTGGGCGATTACTATTTCTTACTATTCTATGCTTTATGCTGCAAAAGCGGCTATTTTGTATAGAGGATATGAGTCTGAAGACCATGAGGCTGTTCAGATTGCAATAGGGCATCTGCTTGTTCCTGACGAACTGGAAAAGGAAGATTTAGAAATTTTAAACCAATCCTATAAAATATTTGAAGAAGAATATGTCCATTATTTTGAAGATGCAAGAAAGGAGAGTCATATTGCAAGATATTCTACTATTAAATCTTATACAGAAAGAAGATTAGATGAAATTTTTGATAATGCTACTGAATTTATAGCAAAGATTAGCTTAATTTTAGATGATTATAAGGAATAAAATGCACCAATTAAAAACTCTAATACCAATTTACTTAGTTTTAGTAATGTTATCTTATTTGGAGATCATACCTTTATCTATGGAGAGTAACACATGTTTATATCCCCAAATATTCTCTGCCCTTCCATGTTGCTCCAAAGAATCATTATAAGCGACATTGTTCCAGGTTCGTTTTTATTTTTCAGCAAATACATAATATTCTTTTTTGTTTCTTCCCTAAATTTTCTTATCGATTCTATTGCAGGATTTCCTTTAATCAAGCTTTTTGCCAATAGGTTTGATGGCATAAAGAATAGCTTTGCTGTTTTGTCTTTTGCCGGAATGGACATTCTTTCATCAACCCAAAATTGAAAAGGAACAATATATCCTATAAAACATCCATCTCCTTTAGAAAACCTTTTTCCTAAACATACTGCAGTCCAGCATGATCTTGCATATACTAATTTATTTTTCAATAAACCATGATTTTTACCATCTTCTATTATTGGCTCTTCTTTTCCCTTTATTCTGTCTCCATAAATTATTTTTTCATTGCCGTGACCATTCATTAATAATAAATCAGGATTTTTGTCTTTTATCTGCTTTTCAAAATTTGACTTTGTTAGATTGGGTCTTTTTAAATTAACTAACTTTATTCCTCTTTCTTCAGCAAATTTGATTAATTCTTTGTTATAATGGAATAAATAACCTGTTGTTTCATCATAATCCGGATTTGTCAACAAAATTGTCATTGTGCTAAGATTTTTGATATTTCCCCTCTTGCTAAAGCCCTTAAGAAATCTAATTGCATTTTTACATACGCTTTTCCTACATCATCTTCCTCTTCAACAGCTTTTTTCAACTGCTCCTTAGTAAATACACCCTTACTGCCTATAGATAATTTGTGATGAGGTGGTATTTCCGCTTCTATTTTATATAAAATTAATTCCTTTAATTCTTTAGATATGTTGTTCATATTATTTCCATTTCCTTTAATATTTTTAAAATTCTATCGCCTTTTTTTGTCCCATTTTTGACTTCTATTAATGCCGTATTCCATGTGTAGGGACTCCCTTCAACAACTGCCACAATATCATTATTTCTTATATTTTCAGGCACTCTGGCAATTACTTTCAAGAACTTAGATCTTAAAATTTCGTATTCTGCCTTTTCCATAATATTTTTCTATACTTTTCTTTATATAAACTTTTATATTCTTTGCACAACATCCTATAATTAAATCAATATTATCATAGTTTTAGAATCCAAGCAATTTTAAACTTTTCTTTATTAATATTGAGAATGCACCAATTAAAAACTTTAATACCAATTTACTTAGTTTTAGTAATGTTATCTTATTTAGAATTAATACCTTTATCTATAACTATTTTAGGATTAACGGGTTTCATAACAGCAGTCTTATACCTATATCAAAAGAAAGAGTCTAAATCTATAATTTTATCTAAAAAATTTTTATTTCAGAGACATCATCCATTTCCATACAGGTTTAACTATTATTTTCTTGCTGTCAACAATTAGGCTATCTTCCTGCCCATAAGTTAATATCAATCCCCTATCTAATTTAAACTCTTTCAGAGCTTCTAATAAACCACCTATTTCCCTTTTTTCGTTTTCTTCATTTAGTTCATAGCACACTTGTATTGCCTCTAAAATACTTTTTTCTTTTGCTAAAAAGTCACATTCTTTATTATCTTGGTAATAAAAAATTTCTTTGTATTTTCTTTTAAGTTCTAAAAATACACTATTTTCCAGCATTTTACCTTTATCCTTGCTGAAAGTTATTGAATTTGAGTTTGATAGACCATTATCTATTGAATATATTTTTTTTGGATTTACCTGCTGTTTTTTGTACGAATAGCTGAATTTAGGAATTGTGAAAACTAGATAAGAATCTTCTAAATAAGATACATAATCTATGATACTTTGCACTGATTTAATTTCAAACATTTTTTTAAGAGAATTATATGAAAATTCTTTCCCAGCATGGCTTACAAGATATATAGCAACTTTTTTTAATATAGAAACATTCTTGATATTGTAACGATTTGCTATATCTCTCATAACAACATCCTTTAACAATTCCTGTAGTATGGTCTTGTCATTTTTTTTTATAAATTCTGGAAATCCGCCATTGGTTAAATATTCTTCAAAAGATTTATTATTAGGTTTTAGCTTTTTTAATCTTAAGAATTCTTTATAAGAGAATGGGTAAAGTTCTAACTGAATATTCCTGCCTGTTAGTTTTGTTCCTAATTCTTTGCTTAATAGTGAGGCATTAGAACCTGTAAGCACTATTGTTTTTTTTCTATCTGTTAAAAATCTTATAAAGATCTCCCACTTATCAATATTTTGTATTTCATCAAAAAAGTAAATACCATCATTGCCATAGAGTTCTTTGAATACTTCGTCAGCTCGGTTAAAATCACCCAACTCAAAGTCTTCAAATCTTGGGTCTTCCAAATTTAAATAATAAAAATTATTGTTTTTGCTGAGTATTTGGGACAGCATAGTGCTTTTACCGCATCTTCTAATCCCAGTTATTACAAATGCAAAAGAATCAAATAATTTTATATCATTAATTTTCTCTCTATATACTCCTTTATCTATCTCAAGTATCCATTTTCTTTGAGATTCTATTATCTCCTGAATTATTTCTTTACGAATCATCTATTCTTAAATTCAATTCAATCTTTATAAATATTTCTATTTACAATAGAAACTTCTTTCTACTGATAATAGAAACTTATGATAGTAAATATCTTCCTTATTTTATGGAGATTCACTCTAAAGAAACTAAAAAACATTGTAAAATTCTCTGTGAAGAATGAACTTTATCTAAAACTTAAAAATAAAACCTTAAAAACCTTTTTATTCAATAAAAGAGAATGCATCAATTAAAAACTCTAATACCAATTTACTTAGTTTTAGTAATGTTATCCTATTTAGAAATTATACCTTTATCAATAACTATTTTAGGGTTAGCAGGATTCGTAACAGCAGTTTTATACTTATATCAAAAGAAAGAATCTAAATCTATAATTTTATCTAAAAAATTTTTAATTTTAGCTTTTATTTTAATTCTAATTCCAAAAGTAATACCTTACATAGATAATACAATTCCAATAGGATATGATGCAGGAATCTACAAATACGGAATAGAGAATAGTATAGACAAAGAATGGGAAAAGTCAACTTTTGACCCAACTTTTAATTTTTTAACTAAAACTTTAAACTTAATCTTTCCATCTACATTTATTTTAACTTTTTTCTTAATCTTATTTGAGCTATTAATAGGATTTTGTCTATACATAACAGTAAAGGAATATTTCAATGAAAATACAGCTATATTATCAACATTATTTTTCTCTTTAAGTTTAGTTCAATTCAAAGCGTTTACAATGCTATACTACAAAAACATAATAGCATTATCTTTACTACTATTAGTTTTCTACTTCTTAAAAAAAGAAAAGTACAAAATATTTACAGTAACAGCAATATTACTAGCAGGAATGCACAGGCCTACTTTCTTAATTTTTGCCTTAAGCTTTTTATTTTACACTTTTTTTAACAGAAACAAGAATTTTAAAAGTAATTTCATATCAGGATTAGTAATAATTACAGGAAGTTTAATTTTATACATAGACAGAATAAAAACAGCTATTTTGCCTGGATTGACAGATGCGTTCACTTTTGCAGTGGGAGCTGGAACTTTCTTAAATCTAGCAACTTACAAGACAATGCTGCTAATTTATGTTCCTTTCTTAGCTATAGGGTTATTTTATATTTTTAAAAATAAGAAGTTTAACATATTATTCATCTGGTTTTTGATAAATTTGGCAATAGTTGTTTTTGAATTATTTTTCTTTAATAGATACATAGTAATGCTGGACTTAATTGTGGTAGTAATAGTAGCTATTGGATTATTAGAAGTTATAAAGGATGATAAAAAAATAGGGATTTTAGCTGTTTTGCTGATTTTTGGATTTTTAAGCTATAATGTTTTCGGAGAAGCTTTGACTGCCAAGCCTTTAATCTCTGAAGATGAATTAAGTGAAATAAAAACTTTACAAACAGCAGAAGAAAATGCTTTAGTGATGGCAACCCATAAACAATATAGTCCTTGGGTTTTAGGCTATTCAGATAGAAGAACAATAGCTCCAGGAATATTTGAGGAAAATAAATGGAATTTAGCTAAGTGGAATGAGTTTTGGGCTTCTGATGCAGAAAGAGCTAAAATAATGTTAAAAGACTATGAAAGACCATTATATATTCATGTTGGAAATATAAGGACTGGGATGAACATGACTAAATTTGAGGACGATTGTTTTGAACCTATAAT
>JAGVZL010000008.1 GCA_018302505.1 Candidatus Woesearchaeota archaeon
GGTCTTGGGGTATATCGGAGGGCATATTGAAGAGGATAAAGAAGGAACAGGGGGGAATCCAATCCATAATAGTTTGTTAAGAGAGGTTTCTGAAGAAGTCAGAATGGATGGCCAAATCACAAATATAACCAAATTGGGTTACATAAATAGAGAAGTAGGTGTACATCAGGTTCATTTCGGAATTTTATATTTAATAGAAACAGACTCTACAGAAGTTAAACCCGAAGACTCAGAAATAGCACAAGGAGGATTAATGGGATTAGGACAGTTAGAAGAAATATTATACTCTAATGACTATGTAGTGGAAGAATGGTCGCTAATAGCATTTTCCCAATTAAAAAGACAACTTTAGCCTTTACTGCATTCCTTTCTCAAGCTTTCTAAAACATCATTTATTGCAAAAAATAGATTATAATTTGTAGCTTCAGCCTCAAAATCTCTTCCATTTACTGTTAAAAGGCCATTTATCTGATATAATTTGTAGCTTCAGCCTCAAAATCTCTTCCATTTACTGTTAAAAGGCCATTTATCTGAAATTTTTGGCTTTTTTCTTTTTTATGAACTCCCTTCATATGCAAAACCAATTTACTAAACTCATGAAAGTGGTTGGCATGATTTCCTATCATTTTTTTAAGAATAGTCAATTCTCCAGGCTCTAAATCATTGAACTCTTTCAGTTCGATTTTATCACCTAATTGAATCATAACTGCTAAAAAGGCAAACTAAAATAAATACTTTTCTATACTGTTTCAATATATTTATAAATATTCTATCATTTTTAACACTAATGGCTTACTCTTTTGCATCAAATTGGAAGCGTTTTGCAAGTTTCCTAGTTGATTCTTTAATCTTAAGCACGATAATAACAAAACCTCTAAGTAACTTAATAGGAGAACCATCAATAGAAAACATTACAGATATTTTCTTTTTAGATTGGGAGAATATAGTCTTAGTAACCTCCTTAGTTAGTATTATTAATTTTATATATTGGGTTTCATTAGAATACAAAATCCAGCAGACATTAGGAGGTTTAATATTTGGAATCTCAGCAAGGTCAGAAAAAGGAAAATTAACTTTAGCTCAAACAATCTTAAGAAATATAACAAAATTATCAACAGCTTTATTAATCTTAGACGCAATAGGTATATTCACCTCAAAAAATAAACAAAGATTTACTGAAAAATTAACAAAAACAATCACACTTCAAGATGAATAAAATAAAAACAATAATAACTGTGCTGATAGTGCTCTATTTAGCTGCATTAGTCTCATCTAAATTATTAGATTCCCCAATATCTGGAGATTTGATAAATAATGGAATCGCTGTAATAAAAATAGAAGGCCCTATCTTATTATCTTCTTCAGCTTCATTATTCGGAACAGACTCAACTTCATCAGATGAAATAATAGCAAATTTAGAAAAAGCGGAAAATAATAACGGAGTAAAGGCAATTATCTTAGAAATTAACAGCCCGGGCGGGACAGTACTTGCCTCAAAAGAAGTGGCAGATAAAGTAAAATCAATTCAAAAACCCACTATCGCTTTAATAAGAGAAGTCGGGGCATCAGGAGCATACTGGATAGCTTCTTCCTCAGATTTAATTATTGCTGATGAACTGAGCATTACCGGCAGCATAGGAGTTATCTCAAGTTATTTGCAATTCTCAGGTCTATTAGATAATTATAATGTTACTTACGAAAGATTAGTTACTGGAGAATTTAAAGATTTAGGAACCCCTTACAAAGAGTTAACTCCTGCAGAAAGAAATCTATTAATGTCAAAGTTAAATATAATTGAAGCAAAGTTTGTCTCTGATGTTGCTAAGAACAGAAAAATGAAAGTAGAAGATGTTCAAAAATTAGCTGATGGTTCTTTTTATTTAGGTATTGAAGCAAAACAAAATGGTTTAATCGATTTAACAGGAAACAAAGCTTTAGCAATTCAAAAAGCAAAGGAAATGGCAAATATTACTAAAGAAAATGTTGTAGAGTATGTCAAAAAACCTTCATTGTTAAATGTTTTTGATAAGTTAGCATCAGAAGCTTCTTATTCAATAGGTCAAGGAATAGGCTCTTCCTTAACAAAAAACGAGCCTTTAATTATGGCTCAGTGATCCATATTATCTAATATTTGTTGTAACGCAGATAACAATTTAAGAATTTGTTTTTTTCTCTCAACTATAATATTAATATTTAGTGTCTTCTCAAACTTTTTATTTACATGCATAATCACATTTCTAAATGAACTTATAGCTTTCAAATCTTCTTTAAATTCTTTTCTTGAGTGGTATTCTTTTTGTAAGTTTACCAAATCAGACTCTAATAATTCTTTTATTAAATCATTTATATTTTTCTCATTTAATTCAGAAATATCTTTCCCATTCCACTCATGTATTCTAAATAGTCTACCTTCAAATTCAACTAATAAAACATAAAATAAAATTCTTACAGTTTTCTTAAAAAAGAATCTACAAGAAACAAATCTTCCATCCCCCAAATCAATATAATCACAATCATAAAGGCTATCCATAGTATCCCAAATAGGTATTAATGGAGTCCTCTTAGCAGATTTGCCCTCCATTTTCTTATTTTCGGCGATAGTCTCCAAAGTAAATAAATTAGCTAATCTTCTAAATAATGTCTCAAATTCTCCCGGGTACATCGATATTTATAAAAGAAATAAACTTAAAAAATTAACTAATAAACTTAAAGTATCTTAAAACAGGTTTAATATTGGGAGCAACATCTTTAGGCAGCTTATTAGCATCTAACCATTTAAATTCAGTTACATCTTTTCCTTTTTTTACTTCTCCTTTTCTTTTAGCTAAATAATGTAATAAAATAATATATTCCTTAACTCCATTATGGTCTCTTTCAAAAGCTAAAACACAAGGTTTACCTTTTAATTCAACATCAATTCCCAATTCTTCCTTAACTTCTCTTTTGGCATTCTCTAAAAAATTATTATTATCTATTTGTTTTCCGCCTGGAAATTTCCAGAAATCATCTTCATGTTTATCCAGTAAAATTTTATTATTTTCAACAATAACAGGACCAGAAGCAATAGTTATTTCTATCTCCTCATTATTCTTTCCAATTCCTTTATAATGCTTAAACTCAACCATATTAAAAATTAAGATAATTTTACTTAAAAACCTTCTGGAATGCCATAAAATGCACTAAATAACCTAAATCTTTATATAAGATGAGCTTTTTCAATATTATTATAAAAGAAAGGAGGTAATATGATGAGATTCGATGAAGATAAGAGCGGATCTGCAGATCAGGGTGGAGATTCTGGCTCAGGAGATGTTGGCGGATCAGGCGCTGGTTCAGAAGATGGAGATTCAGGTTCAGAATAAATTTTTTTAAATTCTCTATTTGAGAATTATTTTTTATTTTTTTAAAAGTAAAGCCGCACCTAAAATCCCAGCATGCTCTAACTTGCTCCATTCAATCTTGACTTTCTTAGGCAGCATGCAGTATTTCTGAGCTTCCCTTCTAACAATTTTAATATATTCTTTTCCCGCCGCTTTTAATCCGCCGTTTAAAACAACGATTTCAGGGTCAAATATATTAATCAAGCTTCCAATTCCTTTTCCTAAATTAAAAGCCGCTTCATGTAATATCTTATCAGCTTTTTTATTATTTAATTTTTTTAAATCGCTGGCTAATAGTCTTTTGCCAAATATTTTTTCAGCCTCATTAGTAATTCTGCTCCCGCTAGCCCAAAATTCTAAATCTTTCCCACCTTCAAGGATCATATGACCAAGCTCACCGGCATAGCCTTCACCAACATATAATTTACTATCAATTATCACTCCGCCGCCAATACCCGTTCCTAAAGTTAAAACAAAGAAATTTTTTTTCTTAACACCATAATGCAGTTCAGCCAAAGCAGCACATTTAGCATCATTCTCAATTTCAACCCTAACCTTAAACCTATTTTTTAAATATTTTCTTAAATTAAAATTCTTTAAAGGCAAATTAGGAGGATTTTTGATAACCCCATTTAGCAAAGGTCCAGGGCTTCCAATTCCTATGCCTTTAATCTTATCTGAACCTTTAACCTCTGTAATAGCATCAGTTAATTGTTTTATTACTACTTTACTCCCTTTCTTAGCTAAAGTATCTTTTTTAACTAATCTTAAAATTCTTTTTCCTTCC
This sequence comes from Candidatus Woesearchaeota archaeon, assembly GCA_018302505.1. Classification (GTDB taxonomy): domain Archaea; phylum Nanobdellota; class Nanobdellia; order SCGC-AAA011-G17; family ARS1403; genus JAGVZL01. The sequence continues at coordinate 4,168 of JAGVZL010000008.1, forward strand.
ATCAAAGCCGCTCTAACACTAGTGCCGCCAAAATCAACAGCTATAATATTACTCATATTAACTATATTATCTATTTTCTATAAAAACCTTTTTATAACTCAAATTTATCAATAAATAGATGAAACCCGAGCAAAAACAGCATTTGATTTACGCATTTGTCCTAGTTATAGCTTTATCAATAGTTTTAGCTTTTGGTTATGATTATACAAATAAAATTAAAGAAGATTATACTTCACAAATAACTGATTTAAATAATGAAATATCGGATATAAAAAGCGAACTAAGCAACAAACAGTCTCAAATAAACGAAATCCTATCAGAAATAACAAAAACAAATTTAGAGATTGCAAGATCAAATAAACAATACGAACTCCAGCTGGGAGAATTAAACCAGCAGATAAGCGATTTAAATGTTCAAAGCGAAGGTTTTACAGAAATAATATCTGATGTCATAGACTCTGTAGTAAGTGTTATAACCGATGCAGGTCAGGGATCAGGAGCTATAATCTCATCAAACGGTTATGTTGTAACAAACTTCCATGTCATTAAAGATGCAAGTAAAGCAAGCGTATTGACATATGATGGAAAAAATCACCCAATAGAATTAGTTGGTTACAGCATAGAAAATGATATTGCTTTGCTGAGGATAGTATCTAATGAAACATTTGATTATTTCGCATTTTCAGATTCAGATAACTTAAAAGCTGGGCAGAAAATAGTAGCATTAGGAAATCCTGCAGGCTTGTCTTTTACAGCAACTGAAGGAATAATAAGCTCGCCAAATAGGTATGTAAATAATAAAGATTTTATCCAGACAGATGTTACAATAAATCCAGGAAATTCCGGTGGACCTTTAATTAATTCTCAGGGGGAAATAGTTGGGATAGCAAATTTCAAAGTCTCTGGATATGAAGGTTTAGGATTCGCCATTCCAAGCAACAGAGTAGCAGAAACAGTAGAGAAAATAATTAATGAATAAGTTTTTATAATATATATTCTATTAAATATTTAATGAAAAAAAAGATTGTCAGAAAGCCTTGGGGGCATGAAGAGCATTTCGCTTTTAATGAAAAAATTACTGTTAAGATTTTAGAAATTAAACCAAAGCAATCTATCTCAGTTCAGTATCATTTTAAAAGAGCTGAATTCTGGAAAATATTAGAAGGTGATTGTAAAGTTAGAAAGGGAAATAAAACTATCAAAGCAAAAAAAGGAGATGAAGTTTTTATTAAGAAAAAAGAAATTCATTCAGTAGAAGCTTATTCTAAACCAGTCAGAATCCTAGAAATCTCTTTCGGAAAATTTGAAGCTAAAGATATAGTTAGATTAGAAGACAGGTATGGTAGAGAATAACCAAAAGAATATAAATCCTTTTGATTCTAACTTTTTTCAATATGGACCTAAAAGAAAGATCATTGCAGATGCATGAAAGATTAAGAGGAAAGTTAGAAATAAAGTCTAAAATAGAAATAAAAACAAAAGAAGATTTATCTCTAGCTTACACTCCAGGAGTTGCAGAGCCCTGTAAAAAAATACATGAAAACAAAGAAAATGTCTATAAGTACACAGGAAAAAGCAACACAGTAGCTGTGATAAGCGATGGAAGTGCAGTTCTTGGCTTGGGAAATATAGGAGCAGAAGCTTCAATTCCCGTAATGGAAGGAAAATCAATTTTATTCAAGGAGTTCGCAAACATAGATGCTTTCCCAATCTGTCTAAATACTCAAAATCCCAAAGAAATTATAGAAACAATAAAAAGACTGCATCCGACATTAGGAGGAATTAATTTAGAAGATATTAAAGCTCCTGAATGTTTTGAAGTTGAAGAAAGTTTACAAAACTTAGGAATTCCAGTAATGCATGATGACCAGCATGGAACCGCCGTAGTTGTTTTAGCTGCTTTAATTAACTCATTAAAATTAACAAAAAAAAATATAGAAACAGCAAAGATAGTAATTAATGGTGCAGGTGCAGCAGGAATCGCAGTAACAAAAATAATCTTATTATATGGAGCCGACCCAAAAAATATAACCCTCTTAGACAGCAAAGGGACAATAACTAAAAATAGAAAAGATTTAAACAAATACAAACAAAAATTAGCGGATAAAATATCTCAAGTTAAAGGAGGTTTAGAAACAGCAATAAAAAATACAGATGTTTTCATAGGAGTCTCAAAACCTAATGTCTTAACAAAAGAAATGGTAAAATCCATGAATAAAGACCCTATAATTTTCGCAATGGCTAACCCAGATCCTGAAATCCTTCCTAATTTAGCAAAAGAAGCAGGAGCAAAAATAGTAGCAACAGGTAGAAGTGATTTTCCGAATCAGATTAATAATGTTCTCGCTTTCCCAGGAATTTTCAGGGGAGCTTTAGACATAAGAGCAACTAAAATAACTGAGAAAATGAAAATTGCCGCAGCAGAAGCATTAGCTAATTCAATTAAGCCTTCAGAAGAAGCAATCTTGCCTTACGTAACAGATAAAAATATAGTTCCGAAAGTTTCAGAAGCTGTTAAAAGGGCTTGGAACAAAAAAACTTAAATAGAGTCAATTCCTAAAAATAGTATGGTTCTAAAAGAGGAAAAAAACTGGAGTATCTTTATCAGCAGTATTTTTTTCGTCTTAGGATTTGCAGTAATATTTTCTTTAGTAGGTGTTTTATTACAAAGTTTTTTATCAGAAATATCATTTTACGCCCAGCAATGGCTTGCGAGAATAGGAGGAATTATAATTATCTTATTCGGCTTGTATTTAATTGGATTAGTCAAACCAAAATTTCTAGAAAGGGAGCATAAAATTCATATTAAAAGAAAATTTAAATCTTCATACCTAGCTTCATTTATTTTTGGAGCAGCTTTCGCAGTTGGCTGGACTCCATGTATAGGAGCAGTATTAGGAGCAATCTTAACCTTAGCTGTTACAAATCCATCTTCCGCATTTATATTATTATTATCTTATTCTTTAGGTCTAGGAATTCCATTTCTATTAGTAGGATTATTTACAAATCAGGCAAAGAATGTTATAGACAAAATAATGAATGCAAAATGGTCAAAATATTTAACAATTGTTTTTGGAATAATTTTAATTTTATTAGGTATCTTTGTCTTCACAAATCAATTATCAAGAATTGCCAACTTCCCGTTCGTCACAGATTTATTAATAAGTTTGGATTTAGGAATCTCTAGTTTTGGAAATTTAAATATTGGCTTAGCCTTTATAGCGGGGATAGTATCTTTTTTATCACCCTGCATCCTGCCTTTAGTACCGGCATATTTAACATATTTAGCTTCAACCGCAATTAAAAAATGAAAACTCTGAATAGAAGAATAATATTAGGGATATTTATTTTGTTGATAATTGTAATTATCTTCTACTTCGAAAACCAAAAAATTGCTCCTGAAATAGCAGAAAAAACAGTTAAAGATATTCTATTAAAAGCTGGAAAATATCCTCAATCTCCTGAACTAACTGGAATTTCTGGCTACATAAACTCAAAAGAAGGAATTAAAATTTCGGATTTCAGAGGAAAAGTTGTCTTAATAGATTTTTGGACTTATTCATGTATTAACTGCATCAGAACATTGCCTCATTTAACAGATTGGAATGAAAAATACAGAGATATGGGTTTAGTAATTATTGGTGTTCATACTCCTGAATTCAAATTTGAAAAAAATATAGAAAATGTTAAGGAAGCTATGGAGAGACATGGAATTAATTACATAGTTGTCCAGGATAATGATTATGCAACTTGGTCCGCTTTCAAAAACAGGTTCTGGCCGAGGAAATATTTAATTGACAAAGATGGATTTATTAGGTATGATCATGTTGGAGAAGGTGCCTATGAAGAAACAGAAAGAAAAATCCAAGAGCTATTAGCAGAAACAGGAATAGATGTCATCGATATGAAAATTTCTGAAATTGAAGACAAAACTCCTAAATTCGGAAGAAGAACTCCTGAATTATACTCAGGTTATGATTTCGCTTTATCCCGCGGTCAGAATATTGGCAACTTAGAAGGAATCCAGCCAGACCAGACTATTACTTACTCTCTTCCAAATAATTTTAACAAAGATGTTATCTATTTAGATGGAACTTGGAAAGCTAATAATGATAATTTAGAAGCCATGGGAGATTCTTTAATAATTCTAAGCTTTACTGCATCTTCAGCAAACATCGTAGCCGATTCATTAGGAGATATTGAAATGGAAGTTCTAATCGGAGATTCTTATATTTCAAAAGAACAAGCAGGCTCTGATATTGAATTTAAAGATGGAAGATCATTTGTAAAAATCACCGAACCGAGACTTTATAATCTGTTTGATGGAGAATATGGGGATTATAAATTAACATTAAAAGTTAAAGAAGGTTTTTCATTTAATGCATTTACTTTTGGTTAATTAGCTTAAAAATACATTTAACCCAAACAAATATCCTAAAGAATACATTCCCCCGCCTAATAAAATCAAAGCAATCAGTGAAGCCAAAGTAACATAATTTATCTCCCAGCCATCTACGAAATGCAATCTTTTAACATATTTTCTGTGATAAATACCTTGTATCATTGTAACGCTCATTAACAAAGCAAATATTCTTGGAGCAATTCCTAATAACATAAATACCCCTCCAAAGAATTCAGTAATAATTAATACCCAGCTCCAGAATATTCCTGGTTTATAACCTAATTTATCAAGCCAGCCAGCCATCTCATGAGGGTCTTTGAATTTATGATAGCCATGTTTAATAAAAAACGTTCCAATTATAATTCTAATAACCAATAAAGCAATATCAACATTAGCCATATATCCTAAAACATAATCATTCCTTTATATATTTTTTCAAAAAGTTTTAATATTAATTAACTTTTAATTTATTCATGAAAAAGCTGTTTTTAATATTTTTATTGCTAGTTCCAATTATATTAGCAGAAGAAATGGAGCCTTTAGAAACAATAACCTATGAAGGAAGAGAGATAACATTAAACGCCGTGCAAGGGAATAAAGCTTTGATAAGTGTGGATGGAGAAAAAAATATTTTATCTTTAAACCAGCAAAAAACAATAAATGGTGTAAAAATAACTCTAATAGAAATATTTGACGCAGGAGATTTCGGAACGGCAAATTTAGATTTTGAATTAGCTTACAATTGCGGGGATTTAAAATGCGATGAATTCGAAACATCTGAAAATTGTTGTAAAGACTGCGGCTGTTCAGGAGCATTAAAATGCGTTGAAAACTCTTGTATCCTCCCAGAATGTACCTTAGATTCTCAATGTGAAGATAGCAACTCTTTAACTGAAGATTACTGCTCTGAATTCAAATGCAAGCATAGGAATATTAAATGCGAAAAAAATTTGGATTGCAATGATAATAATTTAGATACTGATGATACCTGCTATAAAGGAAATTGCAGAAATTTTCTGAATTATGTTTGTAAAACAGATGAAGATTGTGAAGACCAAAATCCGTGCACAACCGACTTATGTGTAAATAAAGACTGCCAGAATACTTTAAAAGAAAATTGTGAATTTGAAGGAGAACCTGAAAAAACAGTCTTGGAAAAACAAAACGAAGAGATAAAAAATAATTTAGAAGAAGATGTTAAAAAATTAAGAGAAAATGTATTAACAAAAGTTCTAAGCTGGTTTAAAAATTTGTTTAATTAATTCCAACTACTTTAATCTTAAAATGCAAAGTTTTTCCAGCTAAAGGATGATTTAAATCCAAAGTTATCTTTTCTTTAGTTATTTTTTCAATTTTCGCGGGAATGTGTCTCCCATCCTGAAGTCCAATTTCAATCATCATTCCAACTTTTGGTTCTCTGTCCTGAGGTAAATTTTTTCTTGGAATTTCTCTTACTAATTTTTCATTTCTCTCGCCATAAGCCTCTTCAGGTTTGATTATAATCTCCTTTTCCTCTCTTTTTTTCATTCCTATCACCGCTTCATCAAAACCTTTAATAACATTGCCACCTCCAACTTCAAATTCTAAAGGGTGGCTATGGTCTCCATGAGTAGAACTGTCAAAAACTTCTCCATCATCAAAACTACCTTCATAATCAACTTTTATTTTGTCTCCATTCTTAACTTTCATTCTTAACTCCAAAAAAAACAAGCTTTTAGAAACCCGTTTTTATAATAAATTTTAAAATTTAGCCTTTTTTAAGTGTTTTGGATTAGCTTTAAATAATAGTTTAGCCTATGATATTTCATGTCATCAAGAATAGAAGTTGGTAGAGCAAATAGAAGATTTGATTTTAGTTTAGGAATAATTTGTGATGAAGACGAAACACCAAGTCATACTCACCAACCTCGTGGACCTTATGAAGTTGTTTCTATAATAGTAATAGACCCAAAAACTAGCAGAATAAAATCTATACCATATAGAGAATTAAGGGATTATTAGTTTGATTTGATAAATATAA
>JAGVZL010000009.1 GCA_018302505.1 Candidatus Woesearchaeota archaeon
TGGCTGTTAATAGATTCTTTCAAAAATAAAAAATGAAAAGCAAAATATTTTTAATAAGTGATTTACATTTAGATCATTATAACATAATAAAATATTGCAATAGGCCTTTTTCATCAGTAAGAGAAATGAATTTTTTTATTGTTAATAATTGGAATACTATCGTAAAGAATAACGATATAGTATATTTCTTAGGAGATATGTCTTTTGGAAAAGGAAGCAGGAAAGCAGATTATTGGCTAAAAAAACTTAATGGAAAAATTATTTTCATCAAAGGAAGTCATGATAAATGTAAGAATATAAAATTTTTTAATGAATATATTATGGAGTATAATAATATTAAATTTCTATTAATTCACGATCCAGATAATTTAACAAAAAATTGGAACGGCTGGATTATTCATGGGCATTACCATAATCATGATTTAGAAAATTATCCATTTATTAACGGAGAAAAGAGAAGAATAAATGTGTCAATAGAGTTAATTAACTATAAACCTTTAGATATAGAAAAATTATTTGCGATGGATTTTAAAAATATTAAAATTATGGAAAAATTAGATTAAGATATTCTAACTAAATAAAATTAAGAAAAATAAAATATTAGAAGAGCTAAAGTTTATTTCCTAATTGGAAGCGGTCTTTTAATCGTTATAGGCAAAATATCTCTTGCATATTCCATTTTAGCTATTTCAACAGGCTTATAATTTATTTTTTCTAAGTCTTCCTTGCTCATTTTAAATAAAAAAGGAGCCCCCATTGAAATCTGCAAAGCTCTTGCACCTATTATTCTAGCTTTTTCATATTTAGTTAATTTCATTTTTTCACAACCTTCAAATTTTCAGAATTCTTATCAATTCCTATTTTTAACATTTTCTCTATTTCTTCAATCGATAAAGTTCCATTTCCGCCCTTTTGCAAAGCACATACAACCTTGCCAATAGAAGCGACTGTTAATCTCGCATCTAATAATTTTTCTTCTTCCAATAAAGGGTCAACAATTATATGTTTTCCAATTTTCCCTAAGCTGCACTCAACAGGCATTTTAACTAAAGGCAATTTTTCCTTTCTTTCTTTATAATCTGCTTTTTTAGTTTCTTCATCATAAGCTGGAATTTTAGTTTTAGATAAAGCGGCAAGAGCAGCCAAAGCAGAAGCATCCTGCAGATTACCAGCATCGTTTATAACATAAATATCTATTAAAACCATCCAAACCTTTTCTTTTTCTTTAATGCATAATTTCTTTAAGTCAATAGCCTTGCTCTCTCTAATCCCCCTGTCAACAACTCTAGATAATTCAATGCTTTCAACACTAGGCGGTCCAGATTCAAAATCTTCATTAGCCAAACCTAAAAATTCGCCGCTAACAATGATATTCCCTTCATCCGGTGAATCAGGATAAGGCTCGCCAGTTTCTAATTTTACCCCAGCAATAACTTCAGTATCGCCTATCTTTACTCTTGCAGAGCCTTCAGCATGCTCGCTAATATCATAGCTAACTTCAATTTTTCTGTATTCCTCTAATTTCCTTCCATCTAATCTGATTCCTTTATCCAAAAGCGATATTAAGTAATTTTTGCTTATTAATTCCATCTTAGTCTCCTTTATACTTTTCCTTCAAAGCTTTTCTTTGAATTTCAGCAATTTTTTCACATGCTTTCTTGCCAATCTCCAAAGCTTCTTTTATTTCTTTAACTTCCATCTCTCCATCCATTTGCAATAAGCTTATTTCTCCATTTCTGGGTAAAACCGCAATAGGGACATCTGTTGCTCCACCTTCATAATCCTCTTCTAATTTATTTAAGTCAACAACTAATTTATCTCCAACTTTTCCAACTGAAACCGCAGCAACCAAATCTCTCATCGGAATTCCGGCATCAGCCAAAGCCATTGAAGCTGCACAAATGCCTGCACATCTTGTACCTGCATCAGCTTGTATAATCTCAACAAAAACATCAACAACTGCATTGGTAAAAGTGCTTAAATCTACAGCAGGGCTTAAAGCTCTTTCTGTTACTAATGAAATTTCCTTGCTCCTTCTGCTAGGTCCAGGCCTGATTCTTTCATCAACGCTAAAACTTAACATATTATAATTGCATCTCAACATTCCCTTTTCAGGGTTTTGCAAAAATTTAGGATACAAATTTCTTGGACCGTAAACAGCAGCGATAGCTATTGTTTTTCCAATTTGAAATTTAGCAGAGCCGTCAGCATTTTTAATTACTCCAACTTCTGCTTTTATTTCTCTGGTTTCATCAAACTTTCTTCCGTCATTTCTTTTAGTATAGCTCATTTTAACAATTTCTCCACTTTCTCAGTCAATCCTTCTTTAACACTCTCTTTTTCAATAAATCTAATAATATCAATTGCCTTTCTCTCCTCTTCGGGATTTTCACTCTGTATCCAAACCTTTCCGTTTTGTCCAACAACAACCTTGCAGTTAGTTTTTGTTTTTATAATAGTAATCATACTTCCCTGTTTGCCGATTATTCTTGGAACTTTAGTAGATGCAACTTCAATTACTCTCCCATTAACTAATTTATTCAACCCAGGGCCTTTCATTGTCAAATCACTAGTTCCATCTTTAGTTGTGCTGATAATCTTAGCAACAACAACATCTCCAAAATCATAATATTTGCTTAAATCAGCTTTTTTGTCAATATATTCATTAGTTGCTTCCTTTAAACTTAACATAGCAAAATTGCTATGTCCAATGTCAATCATCCACCCGTTAAAATTAATATTAGCAACTTTTCCAATTACAGTATCATTCTTTTTGGGAGCGTAAAATCCTGTTAAAGGAATTAATTTTACTAATCTATTGTCAACGCTTACCAATCCGACAGAATTAGCAACTATCATTTCCCCTTCTCTAAACACTCCGCTTCCAGGAACATAATCCATGCCCTCTACTAATACTTCTCCAGGTACAACCAAATCCTTATTTTTAACCAATAATTTTCCCATTTTATCCTCTCTCCTTAATCACTTTGCTTTCAACCTCTCCATGTGTTAAATTATTTAATTTATCGAAAAACTCATCTTGCAATCCGCCCGGAATCTCAACAACTAAAATTAAGCTTCCATCGTTTCCCCATTTTTCATTTAATATTTTTCCAAATTGTTTTACAACCCCATAACTCGAGCTTGAAAACTTAGCTGGAATCATTATTTCAACTTCTTTAACTACAAATTTAATAGGTAAAATTCCTCTTATTTTTTCTAAAACATTTTCAATTTGAGCTTCAGCAGATTTAAACTCATCAACATTAACTCTGGCTTCAGTAATCGCTTTCTCAATCCTGTTTGGTGGATGAGGTAATCCTGTTTTAGAATCAACAGCATTTCTATGAATTAAATTTATTATCTTCTTCCTTTTTTCTTCTCTTAATCTGTTTTTATGCTCAACTGTTAATTGTATTTCTCCTTTTTTTAAAATTAAAGCTATTATCTCCTTATTATCTTCAGTATCAAACAATTTATACATCTCTTTTTCAGGAGCTCTCTCTCCTTTCTTAGCATCTTTGTATACTTTATCAGAAGCCAAAGCATCTTCTAATTCAACATTTCCAGATTTAAACTCAATTGCTTTATCACAATCTACTAAAACCTCAAAATTTTCTCCGCCTTTCTTTAATCTGGCAATTACTGCTTTATTAATATCAATCATTTTGCTACTTTTCTTATATAATTTACATCCACTTTAGTAAATTTTTTATCGCTTATCTTTATGTAGGCACCGCCCATTCTGTTTATATCAAAATTCTTTCCTAAAACTTTTTTAAAAGCATTCAAAGCTAATCTAAAACCGTCTTCAATATTTATATTCTCTTTATATTCTTTAGTTAAAATATCATTTATCTCAACTTCCCCTTCTCCAACTGCAGTTGCTCTATATTGGAAAAAGATTCCGCTTGGTTCTGTTGCAAACAATTTAGCAGTTCCATCTTCATCCACGCCTGCAAATAAAATGCTTACACCAAAAGGTCTTGCTCCGCCAACTTGAGTAAACCATTGCTTCATATCGCATATACTCTTAACCATCTCTAAAACATCAATAGGCTCATCATAAGTAACCCTATGTTGTTGAGCTCTGACTCTTGCTTTTTCAACTAAAATTCTTCCATCAGAAACAAATCCTGAAACAGTAGCACCAATATGGTCATCTACTTGAAATAATTTTTCAACGCTTTCAGAAACAATTAGTTTATTAGCAATCCTTTTATCTGTTAATAATACCACCCCGTCTTTGCAGACAATACCGACCGCAGTTGATCCTTGTCTTATAGTTTTTTTAGCATACTCAACTTGTAATAATCTTCCATCAGGACTAAACATTGTAGAAGTCCTATCATAGCCCATCATTTGATGGGACATAGTGCTTTGTTCCATTTTTCTAATCAGCCTCCTTTATTTTATTTAAAATACCACTTACTTTATTTACTCTAAAAGTTACTTTCTCATTATTAATATTTTTTATTAGCATCATAGCCACCTTCATGTGATTTACAAATTTATTGCTTACCTTTACTATGCCTTTTTTTCCAGTTTTTATAATCTTTATTCCCGCTTTTCCGTAATTGATTGTTCCTAAAGTTTCTAGAGCACTTTTTTTAATAGCATCTTTAATCTCATTTTCTTTAATCTCATTTTTTGATGTTATTTCAAATGCCATATAACGCTTTTTTTCCCTTAAACTCGGCAATAACGATTTCATTTATATAGAGAAAATAGTCTATATTTCCTTTTCTCTCATCTATATTTAAGAAAAAATACCCCTATTTAAATGTTTTGGAAAAGTATTTATAAAGTATAAAATATCTAACTATCCTTGATAGGCTAGGTGGCAGGTCAGCCCTCTGCTGTATCACAAACGGGCTTTATGGTGAACTGAAGCTGGAGTCAGGTAGAGTCTCTAGTTATCAGTCTCAATCCGAACTATGAGATCCTGTCCTACAGGGTTAGTATCTGTGTGAATCTGGTCAGGTCGGGGACGAAGCAGCCATCATCATATTTATTGGCGCTTGTAGTAAACAGGGTTAAGAAAGGATTGAGGGTGCTGGTAATTACTGATTTTATCGAGCTTCAGCATGCCTGTCATTTAATATTCTATATCAGAACGACTAAGCTTATAACTTAATCTTGAAATTCCTCTACGAATACGGTTCGATAATCCCAATTCCCTATTTAACAATGTTAGAACATCATCTAATTGAGAATCTGTCAGAGGAACAGAACCTTCTACTGCTCCTTGAGGAACTCCCATCTCAGGTTCATAACCTTGTGAAAAGACACTCCTGCTATTTGCCATTATTATAGCTAATCTATCAGGATTAGTAGCTTCAACATCTAAAGAACCATTTCCATTATCCCAAGGTCTAAAAAAATGATAATTCCCCCTTGGATCTCTATAAAAATAAGTATTTCCCATAAATTTTAGATATTAATAAACTTTAAAAATTTATCCAATAACTCTTTCAACTTCTTCTAAAACCAAACCTAAATCATCTAATACTAATTTATATAATTTTTTAACTAAGACTCCATACATTTCTTCTTTCAAAAATACTAATTTATATAATTTTTTAACTAAGACTCCATACATTTCTTCTTTCAAAGAACCAGTGCAATAATCTAAATCGCTTCCCATCTCTTCAAATGTCATTCTGCTGAATACATTACTAGGAATATTACATGTCATATCTTTTCCTTTAAACACAGTAGCAGTTTCAGGATCTAATTCTTCATTAGTCTCGACAATTTTAACATACAACTCACAATTATCTCCATTTTCCCCCTTTATTTTATAGAAAGTAACAGTTCCACCTTCTTCCTCAGTATAAATCTTAGCTCTATTGCATTCAGCCGCAGCCTGCTCAAAGCATCCAACAGTATCACAGCTTTTAGTTTTGAAAAAAATGAAATAAGAACTTATTAAAACAATTAATACTATAAAAACAACTAATACCAACACTCTTTTATTCATATTCTAAGATATAAAAAAAGATTTATATAAATGTTTCTAAAGTTAAGATTCTTCAGCAAGTTTATCTACTAAATCAAGAAGATCATCCACTGTAGTAACCTTAGAATTATCACTAACCCCATGCCGGTTTAGATTTACATAAAAACCTCTTGCTTGTGCTTCCATACCAGCATCTCTGAAGCAATTAAAAGTAAGAAGTGCTTCATCACCCCTTAATTGAGTAACAAGATTTTCTCCATATCTAATAAGTAACTTAAACGCTTTTCTAGGAAGATCATCTCGAAGATATCCCATAAACTCATTAACATAAGCATCTCTTGTCATTTTACAATTGTTTTTGGGTTAATATTTTAACTCTTGAATGAGTAACCTTGCTATCCATTCCTACAACATACTGGACATTAGTTCTTTCTGCAATGTTTGTTATGTCAGGAGTTACAATCCCATCAAATATAACAGCAAATACTCCGGAATTTAAACTTCTTAATGTAGAAACTATTTCTGTTATTGGAACTTTTCCTAATATGCTTAAATTTTCATCTAAGATATAAGCTCCCCTAGTTCCTACTAAATCAGTTAACATTTTCTTAAAATTTTCCTGATGTTCAGAACTTACTTTAGCTACAGTAGACCTTTCAACTCTAACTTCATGTCTTTCTCTGCTAACATATCTATCGCTATTGCCATATCTCTGTCTTGTCTCAGTTTTAGGCTGATAATCTTTATTTTCTAATTTATATTGTTCAATAGCAACCCTGCTTCTCAAAGCTTTATGAATCTCTTTTTGAGTAATTTCCTCAACTTCTTTTCCATCAGGAGCTTTAACAACATAATCTATCTCAGCAACAATAGAAACCTCTCTAATAATTAAATCTCCGCCTCTATCCCCATCAACAAATAAAGTTACATGTTTTTTCTTGCTTAATTCTTTAATTGTTTCAGGAACAGAAGTTCCATTCATCGCTATAGCGTTTTTAATTCCATGCCTCAATAAATTTAAAACATCTGCTCTTCCTTCAACAACAATTATCTCTTCATTTTCCTCAATTGCAGGTCCAGCTGGTAATCTGTCTTTTCCAAATTCAGCAACTTCCATCATCCTTACGCTCTCAGCAACCTGATCAGTCAATTCTTGAGAATTAGGCAGCACAGAATCAGTTAATTCCCTTAATAATTCCTTAGCTCTTTCAATAACATAAGTTCTTTTAGTAATTCTAACATCTTCAATTTTTTGAATTCTAACTTTAGCATTACAAGGCCCTATTCTTTGAATAGTCTCAATAGCAGCACCTATAATAGAAGTCTCAGCTTTATCTAAACTGCTTGGGACTATAATCTCTCCAGTAGCTTTTCCAGCCCTAACTTCTGTCTTAACATCTATTCTTCCTATTCTTCCGCTTCTTTGTAATTCTCTTAATTCTAATTCAGCGCCTAATAATCCTTCAGTTTGTCCAAAGATAGCACCTATCACATCAGGTCTATCAACAATACCATCTATTTCTATATGAGCATTTATTATATATTTTGCCGAAACAGGGCTAATTTTTCCCATTTTATTCCCCCCATTTAGAACAAGCACAAAAATTTATCTTCTTTCTATTAACCCTTTCTAGTGATTTATGATAATTATGATCAGTGCCTTATTCTTTATTGGTATGTATAGCCCACAACACTAACTCCCAAGCTCATAGCTCGGACTTCACCTTAAGCTCCGTTGAGTACTCTCGTGGTGGGCCATGAATATTATTCTATCTTTAATAGATTTTAATAGGTATAAAAACCTTTGCTTTTCACTTAATTTTTGTGTTATCTCGAAACTATTTCACTTAATTTATGAACAAAATGAGAAAACTTTATATATTACTTACTCTTTCCATCAATAACATGAAAAAAAAGTTGGTGTTTGCATTAATATTATTTTCAATAGTAATCATAAGCGGTTGTGGTAAAGGTGCTGAAGAAGCAACTGGTTCTGCTGTAGAAAGTGTTTGTAAATCTCCCTATTTTGAATTTAAAGTAGGTGAATGCTGTTTAGATCAAAATGCTAATAGCATCTGTGATTCTGATGAAAAACCCGCTGAAGAAGTAGTCATAGTAGAAGAAACAGTAGTTGCACCAGAAACAGAGGAAGTTGAAATTACTTTAGAAGATTCTTGCACAGATACAACCTATTTCGAATGTGTAGCAAGTTATATAACAAAAGATGAGTTATTCATTAAATTTGAAACAAGAAGAGAAGGTTTTGTTCACTTAAAAAGCGTTTCTTCAATGGGTTGTAAAAAAGATTTTGCAGATAAAAATAAAGCTATTGAAGGATACCCAATAAGAACAGATGTATTAGTATCTCTCCCTTGCCAGAAATATAAATTAGGTGATGAAGTGCAAGATGCTGAATACGTTCTTGAGTATGTCTTCTATCCTGATGATGGATTCGTAAACCCAAGCACAGGAGAATGGGAAGGAACACCTAGAAACTTGCAAAAAAGCTCTGGTCAGGTATCAGGAACAGTTAGAAGCGAGCCTAAAAAAATTCTTTAATTTTTATGGTAATTAAAAAAGAAGGATATAAATGGATTCTATATACTAAAACTGGCGAGAAAAAATTAGGCCAATTTAAAACAAAAAAAGAAGCTGTTAAAAGAGAAAGACAAATACAATTCTTTAAACATCAACATTAATTTACAAAAAGAGGATAAAGGGCTCTTAAAGTCTTGCCCATGTATCCAATATCTAACAAACCTTCAATCTCAGCTAAGATTAATTGATCTCCCAAATAAAGACGGTACTCACAAAAATATTATTTAGGATATAGAAGAAATATACTTCCTAGAAGAGATGGATTTGATGAAGCTTTTTATCCAGAAGTTACAAGTCCTTCTGCAAGTAGAGAGTTAAAAGATTAAATTTTTTCATTCAATTCCATTAAGAAGTTTATTATAATTCACCTTTTCTTATGTGCACATTTTAACGAAAGTTTTATATACTATTGTGCCCATACATATATTATGACTTATATTGAAATAATTAAAAGGGGGAATAAGGAATACTATTATTTAACTAAAAATATTAGAATTAATAAAAATAAATGGAATAAAATAAGAAAATACTTAGGAGATAAAAAACCTTCTAATTTAGAAATTAAAAAATTAACAAAAGAAATAGAAAAAACTATAGAAACTAAAGAGTTTACTTATTTAACCAATGAAGATGCAGAATTATTGGAAGATATTAAAGAAGGTTATAAGGATTGGCTAAAAAATACTCCAGAAAGTGTAAAAAATAAGTTTTATGATGATTTTGTAATAAGATTTACTTATAATACTAATGCAATAGAAGGAAACAGGCTGACTTTAAGGCAAACAGCGTTAATATTAAAAGATAAAGTAATTCCATCAGGAATAAGAGCATCTGATTATCAGGAAGCCATAAATGGAAAAGAATGTCTGGAATTTCTTAAAAATTATAGAAATAATATTAATCATAAATTTTTAGAAAAAGTAAATGAAATTTTAACTAAAAATACAGATGTAGTTTACTCAGGAAGAATAAGATTTTTTGATGTTAAAATAGAAGGCTCTAAACATGTTCCCCCTGAAAATAAAGAAGTTAAAAAACATCTATTAAATTTGTATAAGTGGTATAGTGCAAATAAAAATAATCTGCATCCATTCGAACTAGCAGTTTTAATACATGGAAAATTAGCGTGGATACATCCCTTTGAAGATGGAAATGGAAGGACTGCAAGAGCAGTAATGAACTGGATATTAATAGAAAAAGGCTATCCTATGTTTTTTATTCCTTATGAAACTAAAGAAAAATATTATTTTTTATTGGAAGAATTTGATAAAAATAGTTTAAAAGAATATGTTTCTGGAATGTTAAGATTAATCATTGACCAGGTTAAAAGTTATGGGCACAAAGATAAGAAAGAATAGACTTGTATGGGCACATTTGTTGAGCGTACACAAAAGTGGCTTATGCCCCGTGCGAGAAGTTAAGGAAAAACAATATGCTCTGCCCAACCTTAAGTTTATTTTGCCAGACAGAGCGTATTCTTTTTCGGCTTACGCTCCCTCCGAGATTTGAACTCGGGTTTCGGCCTCGAAAGGGCCGAGTGATTGACCGGGCTACACTAAGGGAGCATAGAATGTAAAAAAATTATTTTGTTTTTAAAGTTATTGTTTTAAGAAAAAAATAGTGGGCTCGACCGGATTTGAACCGGCGACCACCAGCTATCTTAGTAACCAGCTAAAAATATTAGCTCAGCAGTCATATAAGACTGGCACTCTAACCAGACTGAGCTACGAGCCCGATAGAAAATTAGAAATTTACTAATCTTTTAAATGTTTTTGTTTAGGTTCTCTCTTTCAAGCCAAGCAATTCCTCAGCTTGAAAACCAATACCAAGAGTCATAAACGTCCAAAATCTCCTTGCCTCTTCGGAAGTTGGGAAAGTATCATGAATCCCATAAAAGTTAGAAACAAATTCTTTGACTAATCTTGGATAAAAGGACAAGGAATAACCACCTCCAATTCTTCTATCCAAACAAAAATCTTTGACATCATCAAACAAATTTGCAGTTAGACCTTGTTGTATTAAAAATTCTCTGGACCAAAGGGGCATTTCATAATGTTCACCCATAATACTAAACATAGCATCGCCCATAAGGCTTCCTATTTCAGAGCTAACAGTTAATCTTTCTTCATCTTCTAAAGGGTATAAAGCCCTACTAACAGCAGATCTAGTTTTAAAGCAGATTCTCAATATATCTTCATTTACGGAAAAAGGAATTGACCTTCTAATCTGTGCTATTGAATTTAAATCCCTGTCTGAAGAAGGTTCTCCACCCAATAAAGGACCTGTTGCTTTTTCTAAAATCTCAACTTTTTCATCTAAGGGCATATCCGATCCGCTCAATCTTTCATCAACTAATTTAGCTTGATAAAAAAAATTTCCAACATCGAAAGCACATATCAAGTCTCTCTCAGTATATTCTTCCCCGACCAAATCAAAAATATCTGCATCTATAAGTGCTAATTGCCCCTGAACTTCATGATAGGCCCTTATGTCTGGTTTGCCCATAGTTAATCTAAAATAGGATCTTCCGGGAAAAGGAATTCTTTCTGCTCTTTGTTCAATAGTTCTTTCTAAGAAAGAATGATAAAGTTGACCGGCCTGAAAATATCTCTTTAGCCTTCCTCCATATACGCTTTCTTTTAATTTTCTCATAGGAATTTGCATTTTATCAAGAACTCTTTTTATCAAGATACATTTATTTACTTTTTAAAACTTTCTTCTGTTAATTACCAAATAAATTACAACAATTAACGCAAACACAGGCATAATAAAATAGCCCAAATTACTTTTTTCATTGAATAAAACAACTATTCTTTTATTATCGCTAAAGTCTTTAAACATCCATTTAATCTTTATTTTTCCATCTTCTTTTATTATTTCCTCTGCTTCAGGATTAATTTTTTCAGCAACATAGTTTTCATCAACCCAGACTTCTAAAAACAAAAATTTCGAAGGCAAAAAACTCTCAAAATCAATAACAAAGCTATTTTCTTTCAGCAAGTCCTTAGTATCATATTCAACTATTATTTCTTTAGTATTATTATTAATCTCAACAATAACTTTTCCGTCATTAAAACTATAATCTAAATTCTCTCCGCCGCTTTTTACACTTAAATTATCAAAATTAGAAGGCAGATTAATTTCAAAACCAATATCTTTATCTAAATGAAAATCAATAACATTAGTTAAATGAGTATTGCCGTCATCGATATCAAATATTGCTCTGTTAAAATCTATTTGCTCAGCTAAAACACTCGGTACAAGAATAAGAAATAAAATCAATCTCCACATATTATCCTCAAACTATACTCCTTATTTAAATTTTTCATTTTTCTTGATATTTTTTAGTTATGAACCAGACAGCAAAATAACTAATAAAAGCTAGACAGCTGCCGATTATAATATTCCCAACTAACAATCTTCTTGTAAAATTATAAGCATAATTAAATATCTCTATATTATATCTGACAATATTCTCGCTTCCAAATATTAAATTTCCAATTTTTATACTAAGAGTTAATAATGGCCATGTTATCAAAAAGTTCCAAAATAATAAGGCTCCAAATAAAGAGATCTTGCTAAGCCTCTCGAAGATAGATGCTACTACCAAAGCGACTATTATATCTAAAATAGGAATGGGAACAAAAAATTCTATTAAAGTTCCTATAGCAAAACCAAGAGCGATTTCTCTAGGTTTTGTTTTAATTTTTATTATTTCTTCAAAATGTCTTTTGACTCTACGAATCATTTTCTAGTATTTCCTTGATTACACCATAAATTTCAGGGTTTTTGTCAGTATTATGCAACCATAGATGGAAGGGCTCAACTAAACTCTTACAAGTCCCATTAATAATATGGTTATCAGCATTTTCTAAGATGGCATTCCTTTCTAAAACAATACCATCACCAACCCCATCCCTTGTATTGCATCCTGTACCTACGATATTATGTATTATAACATCAGGGAAAGATCCTTTATTTAATTTATTCATAAATAAACTATCCTCATTCATATCCCTGCACTCTAATTCCCCGCCGCCGATAATTGGGCAGAATATTTTAACATCTCCGCTAATTCCTTTATTAGGAGTCCCAATTAGAATAACTTTGTCTATTTTATCATCTCCGAATATTTGTATATACCTCCTTGTAACCAGCCCGCCCATACTAAATGCAATTATATTAACTTTATCCCTTCCTGTTTTAAACATAATCGTATCTAGGACTTCTTTTAATCTTACAGCATAAGTATCAATATTCTCGCTTTTTCTTTGAACTACAACATAGTTCTCCGGCTCTTTAAAGATATCAAAGTAATAGCTCGCTCTTATCGTTACAGGGGCATTAGCAACACCTAAAGATCCATAAGGAGTATTTTCATCGCTATATATAGTTATAGTGCCGGCGCTTAAGTATCCGTCGCTCTCCATTCTCTTCTGTAGGCTATTAAAACCTTCAAGGCTGTACTCCGCAGAAATTGACTCGCTTATAGCATGCCCATGAATTAATACAATGGGGAACAAATCTTCATTATTCCTGCATTCATCATCCACGCAACAGGCACCGCATTCTCCAAATACACAGCATTTTGGCAGAACCTCTTCTAAAATTATTTCGACTTTTTTAGGAGGATAGTCTTTAATTATTACCTTATCAAAATTAAACTCTGCCGGAACATTAGCTACAGTTATGTTTCCTGTAATGTTAAAAATATTATTGATTTTATCATAAATCTCATTTACAAATAAACTTTTATTTTCAATAGGCTCAATCCCAGAAAACCTGTCAATAGCACTGTTAAATTCAATTATTCTTTCAAAAATAACTCCTTCATTCTCCTCACTGGCTTTAATTCTGAAATCGTTCAATAAAATTTTACTTTCATTTAACTTGTCAATTAATGAATTATATTCAAAAACTATCAATCTTATTTTATTGTCTAAATCCGCAAAATTATTGTCTAAATCTACAAAACTTTCATTTATCTTTATAATTTTAGTATTAATCGAATAATAATCCCCACTTTTCCAATCATCTTCAAGATTTAAAAATTCATTTTTTAAGTTTAAGATATCATCTTTAAGAATTGATATTTTATCATTAGTCTCATTTACATCAATTCTAATGCTGGAATCAATTAAAGCTTCTTGAATCACCTCTATATTATTTATCAGCCCGCCGATATTTTCGCTTAAGGCATTTATATTTTTTTTTAAATAATCTTTTAATTCTTTTTCATTTTCATTTAATGTAAAATTAGCAGTAATTAACACGCTTCTAGTGGTTGGCTCCTCACTTGTATGGCAAAAAGAAGTCTCCACACTGCGGCATTCCATAGAAAACCTGTAAAGCCCCATACTCTCGCCAAACTCTGGAGAAATAACCTCATAACTTTTAGTGGTTGAAAGCCCGGTTTTTAATGTAAATTCGTCTTTTTCTATAATCTTATCATTACTAATGTCAAAAAATTCAGAATCGCAAATAGCACTGCAAAAAGGATTTGTAGTAACACTTGCTTTAAAATCAATAATATCTTTCCCGCCATGAGGAACCGTAATGAATTCTTTATTTGTTTCCAACCTTACAATAATATCATTTCCTAGTAGAAAATTAACATACAAAACTATTTTTGCACCGAATATAACTGTTAATATTATTAAACCTATTATAACTAAAATTAGTAGTTTATTCCTCTTTTTCATGAAGTCTTTTTGGGTTTATTAGTATAAATAATTTTTTAAACCTAAACTTTCTAAATTAGACTATGTTAATCGGGATAGTAGGTAAGGCTAATGTTGGTAAGAGTACTTTTTTCAAATCATCTACTTTAGCCGAAGTAGAAACAGGAAATCGTCCATTTGTTACAATAAAGCCTAATCATGGAACTGGCTATGTCAAAGTAGACTGTGTAGATAAAGAGTTTAACAAACAATGCAACCCAAGATTTGGTTTCTGTATAGACCATAAAAGATTTGTTCCTGTTGATCTGCTTGATGTGGCGGGCTTGGTTCCAGGAGCCCATGAAGGAAAAGGGCTAGGTTCTCAATTTTTAGATGATTTAAATGAAGCAGATGCGTTGGTTCACGTTATTGATATTTCAGGTTCTACAGATGAAGAAGGAAAACCAGTTCCAGCGTTGTCTTATAATCCTGAAAATGATATTAAATTTTTAGAAACAGAATTAGATTACTGGTATTTAAGAATCCTAAAAAAAGGTTGGGAAAAATTCTCAAGAACCATTAAACAAGAAAATCAGGATATTAAAAAAGCCTTGACAAAACAATTATCAGGCTTAAGAGTAACAGAAACTATTGTTCAAAAATCTATAAAAGAATTAAATTTAATCCACCAGCCGACAGAATGGTCTGAAGAAGATTTGTTGAATTTGGCAACTTCATTAAGAAAAGCCACAAAGCCGATTGTTATAGCAGCTAATAAAATAGATGTTCCTGGAGCTAAACTTAATTTTGAAAAAATAAAGTCTAAATTTCCGGATTATAAAATCGTTCCATGCTCAGCAGAATCAGAATTAGCCTTAAGAGAAGCATCTAAACATAATTTAATAAAATACATTCCAGGTGAAAATACTTTTGAAATATTACAAAAAGAAAAATTATCTGAAAAACAGTTGCAAGCCTTAGATTTTATAAAAACTAATGTCTTAAAAGAATATAACTCAACAGGCGTTCAAGAAGTTTTAGATTTTATAGTCTTCAATATCTTAGAATACATAGCAATCTTCCCAGGTGGGGTAAATAAACTTACTGATAAAGATGGAAATACATTGCCGGATTGTTTCTTATTGCCTAAAAATTCAACAGCATTAAACTTTGCCTACAAAGTGCATAAAGATTTAGGGGATAAATTCATTAGAGCAATTGATGTTAAGAAAAAATTACAGGTAGGAAGAGACCATCAGTTAAAACAGGATAAATTCATTAGAGCAATTGATGTTAAGAAAAAATTACAGGTAGGAAGAGACCATCAGTTAAAACACAGAAATGTTATAGAGATAGTTGCAGACAGATAATTATATTTTCACCATAAATACATTTCTTATAATTAATCCGATTAAGAAACTAATAATTGCAACAGTTATTGAAATAATAGCCATTTCTAAAAATCTTCTTCCGAACTTTAATTCTTTGGCGGTAGAAATATAAAAAGTATAGCCGGCAATTATCAAAATAGCAACACTAAGCATTATTCCTAAAGATAAATAAATATTATCTAATAATAAGTAAGGTAAAATCAAAAGTAAAACCGTTGCAATATAAGCAACACCGGTATATATGGCAGATTTTTTAGGTGTTTTATTATCATCTTCTCTTGAAGACAAATACCCGGAAGCAGCCATAGACATAGAGGCAGCCACTCCTGTAATAAACCCAGTAATAGCGATTATCTTTCCGTTTTGTAAAGCAAAAGTTAAACCAGATAAAGCCCCTGTTAATTCAACTAAAGCATCATTCAATCCTAAAACAATACTTCCAGCATATTCTACTCTCTCTTCTTTAATCAAATCCAATAATTTTTTTTCATGCCCATGCTCATCTTTAATAAATGAAGCCAAGGGAAATTTCCCATCTATCTTTTTGTAAACTTCTTTAGCTAGTTTTTCTCCCTTTTCCATTAGTTTTAATCCGAAACTCAATCCCAATATTGAGGATAAAAAAATGTACCAATAAACTCTGAAAAAATTAGGTTTAATCTCTTTCTTAGAATA